>NZ_NRGT01000057.1:0-11118 GCF_002332285.1 Glutamicibacter sp. BW77
GGCCTTCTGGCCCGCCCCACAACTGTTTAATCTCGTTTATGAATTTTCAGTCTCGTCCGCTTTGGTGCCTTCAATTCTTGTTACGGCCCCGGTGTTTCCAGTTGCTTCAGAATGCATGCTGATAACCCTCTTTAATTCATCAACATGCAACGTTTCTTTGGCAACGTGTTTGGTGCGATATCCGGCGCGACCGATCATGTGAGCCGAAACCGGCGCGGTGAGCAACTGTAATCCCCACGCCAGCACCAAGACCGGGACCAGAATCCAGCTACGCAGGTGAATGGCTAGTCCGGCAAACAACAGCAAGAATCCGAGCACTTGTGGTTTGGTCGCCGCGTGCATGCGCGAGAGCAGGTCCGGGAAGGTGATCAAACCAATTCCGGCGATCAATGACATCAGCGAACCTGCCACAAGCAACACAGCAACAACAATCTCTAGGAAGAAGTCCATTAGGCATTCCTCTGATCCGAGACAAAGCGGGAGACCGTCACCGAGCCGATGAACCCCAGTGTGCAGGCCACCACCACGAAGAGCAGATAATCCGTGTGGCGGTTGATGGCCATATCGAGGCACAACGCGCTGGAAATGATCAGCAAGATGACGTCCAAGGCCAACACTCGATCAAGAATCGAGGGGCCTTTGAAGACTCGCCATAGGCAGGCAATTGAGGCCAGTGCCAGCATGACTCCACCAATCCATACTGCAGTTTCAATCATTTACTTGGCCTCCTAGCGGAGAAATCTGGGCCTTCTTCGGCTTTGATTGCTTCGTATTCGTCGGGACTGCCGATAGCCATGATCAACCGACGTTCAATATCGCGGATATTAGCTCGAGCTTTTTCCACTTCTGCGTCACTATTCACATCGAGGTAGTGCAGGTACAGCGTGGAACTGCTGCGGTCCACATCAACTACGAACGAGCCAGGGATCAGAGTCAGTACGTGTCCTACGGTCGTCACGATCAGGTCTGATTCGGTACGCAAAGGGACCGCGATCAGTGCGCTGCGCGCCTTTTTGCCGCGTACTACGGCAATCCACGCCACGTGAACACTGGCCGCAAAAACCTGTCCAATAAACCAGATGAACAACTTCAAGCAATACCAAAGATTAATACGACCTGGCAGAACTACCGGCGGTAGCGGGAATAGATTCACGATGATGATTGACAAGATCGCGCCAAAGAGCAGGTTACCTATGGAGAAGTCTTGCCATAGCGCGCCCCAGACGAAAATCAACAATAAGAGCAGCGGCCATTCCTGTTTAAAGGTGGCGCGGTGCCGGACGCCAGAGGTATCCAGCGCATCATCGATACGCTGATCGCGAGGTGTGAGGTCCTTAGGTTGCATGTCTACGCCTCCTAACTCAACGGTAGTACTGCGTTGATAAATGGTTCACGGGCAATCAGCTCGGCCGCTACGCGCCGGCAGAATGCAAAGATTGGCCCGGCAAAAACTGTGAGTGCAATACCTGCAACTACCAGAGAACCGGTGGCATAGCGCATGCCCCACGGCAAGGATTCCGCTTCCAGCTCGCGTGCAAGCTTACGTCCCAAATGAGGTGCTTGGGCGCCACCGACGGCGGTTTGTTCCAAGACCCGTGTAGATTCGGCCACCAGTTGTGCGCTGGGTACCTCGGCGTCTGCCGCGCGGCGCCAGAACATACGCGCCCACACACGAATAATTGCCAACAAGGTCAAGAGGCTGGTCAGCAGACCTGCGCCAATGACAACCCAAGTGAGCGCGTCTGCATCTGCTGCGGCAGCGTGCAACAGTCCGAATTTTCCGAGGAAACCGGAGAACGGTGGTATGCCGCCCAAGTTGATTGCCGGGATGAAGAAGAGGATTGCTAAGGCCGGGGACAGCTTGGCTAGGGAACCGAGTTTGGTGACGTTTGCGCTCCCGGCACGACGTTCAATGAGTCCTGCCACCATGAACAGTGAGGTCTGCACAATGATGTGGTGACCCACGTAGTAGATTGTGGCAGCAATGGCTAATGGTCCGCCGACCGCGACACCAAAGATCAAATATCCAATGTGACTGGTCAGCGTGAAGGAGAGCATACGTTTGAAGTCTGTCTGCGCCAACGCACCAAGAATACCGATGACCATGGTGAGGGTCGCAACGACCAGTAGCGCCGCATTCACCGTTCCACCGGGGAAGAGCAGGGTCTCGGTACGCACAATCGCGTAAACGCCGACCTTTGTCAGCAACCCGGCGAACACTGCCGTGACCGGGGCTGGCGCCGTCGGGTAGGAGTCCGGAAGCCAGAGCGAAAGCGGGAAAACGGCTGCTTTGATGCCGAAGGCAATGAGCAGTAAGACGTGCAGGATCAGCTGCGGGCCTTGATCAAGCTCTGGCAGTTTGACGGCCAGGTCTGCCATATTCGCGGTACCTGTGGCCGCATAGATCATCGCTATGGCCATCAGGAATATCACCGAGGAGACCACCGAAACAACCACATAGGTGGTACCGGCTCGAATACGCTCGGCCGTGCCACCCAAGGTGAGCAGCACGTAACTGGCGGTCAAGAGAATTTCAAAGCCGACATAAAGGTTGAATAGGTCAGCGGCGAGGAAGGCGTTGGAGACGCCGGCTAGAAGAATCAGGTAGGCGGGGTGGAAGACCGATACTGGTCCAGGCTCGTCACCATCGGCTAGACCTTGACTGGTGGCGTAGAGCAGCACCGCCAGGGATACCACGGTGGAGATCAAGAGCATGAAGGCACTAAAGCCGTCGACCATCAGCGCGATACCGAACGGTGCATCCCAGCCACCAATGTGGATGGCATAGCTTTCTCCGCCCCAGACCGCGGCGACCATTCCAACTTCTAACACCATGGTCAGGCATAAAATGCCGATAGTGATCAGACGCTGGGTACGTAATCGGCGACGGGCGAGGAAGGCCGCGCCAGCACCGAAAATCGGGAGTAGGACTGCTAAGGGGGAGAGTTCTAGAAAGTTCATTTTTACTCCTCCCCTTCTCGAATTGGTCGGCCTTCTTCATCGACGAATTCTGTCGTGTCTTCGGCTACCGGCGAATCTTCTTCTTCGTCATATGCGGTGGACTGCGAAACCTTAATATCTTCGGTATCATCGGCCACGATATCCGCACTGGTCAGTGCCCAAGAACGATAGATCATGGCGAGCAAGAATGCGGTTACCGCGAAGGTAATGACGATCGCGGTGAGGATCAGTGCCTGCGGCAGCGGGTCAGAATATTCGCTCGGATCTCTGCTTGAGTCGAACAGCGGCGCAACACCGCGCCGCCCTCCGGTGGTCAAGATCAGCAGGTTCACCCCGTTGCCCAACAGCATAATGCCCAACAGCACCCGGGTCAGGGTGCGTTCAAGCACCAGATAGAACCCGGCAGCCAGCAGCACCCCGGTGATTACCAAGAAGGTAATGTTGACGCTCATCGTCCCACCCCCAAGGTTGCGGAGTGGCTGACATCGTGTTGCTCCACCGGCGAGCGTCCTTCGGACAGCTCGTCGATTTCGCTACCCAGTGAGCGTAAGACGTCCTGTACGAGACCAAGGACCACCAAATACACTCCAATATCGAAAATTGTTGAGGTGACGAACTTATGTTCGCCAAAGATTGGCAACCAGAACTCCCAGGCATACATGGTGAAGATCGCGTCGCCAAAGAGCACCGGCACCAGCCCGGCGATACCGGCCAGAGCTAGGCCACCACCGATAAGCATGCCTGGGGCAATACGCATTGATTCTGAAAGTTCCACGCGTCCGCCGGCTAGGTAGCGGATGGTCAAAGCCAGTCCGGCGATCAATCCGCCTGCGAAGCCACCACCAGGTGTGTTGTGTCCGGAGAGCAAGGCATACACACTGAGCAACAACACGGTGTGGAAGACCAGTCGGGTGACAACTTCAAAAATAATGGAACGGCGTTCGGCGACCAAGGTATTACCGGCCATCAGCCAGTCTTGGTTGCTGGAGGTCGCAAAACGGCGTGCCACCCGCAACCCAACTTCCTTGCTGTTCTGGTCTCCCATCGCTTCGGAACCGCGGTCGATACTTCCCGGGGCCACTTCATGGGCGCGTAGCCGAGTGCCAAAGCCGCGCCCGGCAAAGACCAGCGAGGCTACACCGGTAGCTGCGGCGGCAAGCACCGTGATTTCTCCGAAGGTATCCCAGACGCGAATATCAACCAGCGTCACGTTCACGATGTTCTTGCCGAAGCCTTCGTAGTAGGCAAGTTCCGGGAAGGACAGTGAAATTGGTGCTTCGCTACGTGCGGCCATCATCGCGATCGCGATGTACACCACCATCAGCGCCAGCGCGATGGCCAGTACTGCACGGCCCCACTTGATTGTGCTCAGCCCGACCCAGAGTCGTTTAGGCAGTGCACGCAACGCCAGCACGAAGGAAACCAACACAATAGTTTCAACCAAAAGCTGGGTCAGGGCCAGATCCGGGGCACCTTGCAGTGCGAAGATCGCGACCATGCCGTAACCGGTCACCGAGACCATCAGCACTGCCATGAAACGTTTTGGTGCCACGATGGCGGTCACACAACCGACGATGATAATCGCACCGATCACCAGCTGTGCCGGGTGGTCAGCGATAACCCAATTTGTCGGCCACGGTGTTTCGACCGTCAAGGCGATGGACAGTGGCAAGATGAGCACAACCATCAAGATCACGCCCAGGTAGAAGGACAAGGAACCACGCTGGGTACGGCCGGTAATCCAAATCGCAACGCGGTCAACGACGTTGATGCTTACACGGTAAATTTCCTCGGCAGAAATCATATTGCGGCGTAGCGGTGCGCCGGTATCGGTGCGCTTACGCAACCAGAAGAACACGATACCGATGCTCACCGAGATCGCACTCAAACCCAGTGCCGAGTTAAACCCGGCAAACAGCTTCAAATGCATGTCGCCCGGTCCACCTTGCAAGAGCGACCAATGCGCTACCAGTGGTTCAATCAGTGCCGGGTAAAGGCCAAGAGTTAGGGTGCATAAGCTAAGCACCAGCAGCGGGCTGAGGAAGATCAGCGACGGACGTTTAGTAGTTGTCAGGCCCGCAATTTTTTTCTTCACGCCAAACGCGCCAACCAAGAAGCGCAGGGAGTACGCCATGGTCAGTGCCGCGCCGAGGACCAAGCCAATCAGCGCAAAGATTCCCCACCCGGTCTCCAAATGCAAGGCAGCTTCGTACACCGCCTCCTTGGCTACAAAGCCAAAGAGCGGCGGAATACCAGCCATAGATGCGACGGCGATAGTGGCGATCAGCGCCAAGCCGGGCATGCTGCGACGCAGACCCGAAAGCTTACGGATGTCACGAGTACCGGTGTTGTGGTCAATGATGCCCACGGTGAGGAACAGGGTGGCTTTAAACAGTCCGTGAGCCAGCGTGAGGGCAAGCGCTGCGAAGGCCGCTTCGGCGGTACCAAATCCAAAGATGGCAATGATGAAACCAAGCTGGGAGACGGTACCGAAGGCGAGGATCAGCTTCAAGTCATATTGTTTCAGTGCCCGGAAGCCGCCGATCAGCATCGTCAGCACACCGATACCGACGGTGATAGGAACCCAGAAGGTGGTGTCGGAGAAGCCCGGAGCTAACCGGGCAATCAGGTAAACGCCGGCCTTCACCATGGCTGCGGCGTGGAGGTAGGCGGAGACCGGGGTGGGCGCCGCCATCGCGCCGGGCAGCCAGAAGTGAAATGGAACCAGTGCGGATTTGGAGATCGCGCCAATCAAAATCAGGGCGATGGCCACGTCGACAAACATGCCGCTGGCCACCAGTTGGTCCGATTGGGCGATCCATTCCGAGAGCCGGTAACTCCCGGTCTGAACGCCGATCATCAACAAACCACCAAGCATTGCCAAGCCACCGAAGGTGGTGACGATCAGCGCATTCATGGCCGAGCGGCGCGCGGTGATCAGATGCTGACTAAAACCAATCAGCAAGTAGGAAAGTACCGAGGTGATTTCCCAGAAGATAAACATGATGATGACGTCATCTGCAGTCACCAGCCCGGTCATGGCACCGGCAAAGGCCACCATTTTGGCGGCAAATCCACCGATTTGTGGGTCATCATTTTTGAAGTAGCGGCCACAGTAGATCAGTACGAGCGCGCCGACACCCAGGATCAGTAGCAAGAGACTGGCGGCTAAGGCGTCCAAGCGGAAGTTCAGCCCGATATTCAGGCCAGGAATCCAGTCGATGCTCAGTGAAGGTGGCGCGTTGGGAGCACCGGAGGAAAGTGTCGGATCAGCTGCGAGTACCGCAGGAATGCGGGTGAGCAACCAAATAAATCCCGCTGCAGGAACTATTGCTACAACATAAAAAGCATTTCTTTTTAATGCTCTAAACAGTATTGGACACAACACTGCCGTAGCAAAGAGTGCAATGAGAATTACTAACACACGTCTCCTCTGTCGACTGAACAAGGGGCCAGAGTCCGACGAACAAAAAAATGCCCGCTACGCAATTTTATCAGCCCAGAGCGGGATTTTATGCACTATCGAGGGGTATGCGAAGCTTTTGCGCCACGGGAGAACAGCGGAATGAATTCCTAGAGCGGAATATCCTGCAGTAAATTCATTTACTGATCACCACAAACCTGTACGATGCCCACATGGGAACGAAAATTGAACCGACGGTAATACAACCCGGTGACAAGTGGCTCAATAAACACACGTGGGCTTGGGCCAGTTGGGACTGGGGCCAGGCGGCAATCAACGCGGTGATGATCACGTTCGTGTTCACCGTGTATTTAACCAGTGAACTTTTCGGCGACACCGACCATTCCTCACTGGTGCTCTCTATGGCTTTGTCACTGGCTGGTTTGCTGATCGCTTTGCTGGTGCCGGTGACCGGGCTGCGCGCCGACGCTGCGGGACGCCGCAAACTCTGGATTATGGTCAACACTTTCTTGCTCGTGGTGGTGTGTGCCGCCGGATTTTTTGTCTACCCTGACCCAAGCTTTCTGATCTTTGGTGTCGCAATTATTGCCGCGCTTTCACTATTCTCGGAGTTCGCCGGGGTCAACTACAACGCGGTACTCAATCAAATTTCGACCCGGGCCACCGTTGGTAAGGTCTCCGGATTCGGCTGGGGCATGGGGTACGTTGGTGGAATTCTTGCGCTGGCCTTGGTGCTCTTTGGGTTTGTGCAACCCATCATTGACTGGCCCGGAGCAAATACCACCGATTCACTGAACCTGCGCTGGGTCGCCGTCTTCAGCGCCGCATGGTGTTTGATCTTCGCTCTGCCCTTGTTCTTCGTTATTCCCGAGTCCGCTTCAACGCTATCCACCAAGATTCCCCTCTCACAGTCCTACAAGGTCCTGTGGGGACGAATCGTGGGACTCTGGCGAGAAGACCGCAATCTATTGTTTTTCCTCGGCTCCTCCGCGGTCTTTCGTGATGGGCTCAGTGCAATATTTACCTTCGGCGGCGTGATCGCTTCAGGAACTTTCGGTTTTACCTTGACCGAGGTCATCATCTTCGCGATTGTTGGCAATATGGTCGCCGCACTCGGTGCCGTGCTTGGAGGCCGACTCGATGATGTAATTGGCCCCAAAGCGGTTATTACCGGCTCATTGATCGGCTTGTTGGTTGCCGGCGCTGGAGTGTTCTTCTCCCCCGAAGCCAGAGGATTCTGGATTTTCGGCCTGTTGCTCACGCTCTTTGTTGGACCGGCACAATCCGCCTCACGTTCTTACCTGTCGCGGATGATTCCGCCTGGCCGTGAAGGTGAACTTTTTGGCCTGTACGCAACCACCGGACGTGCGGTCTCCTTCCTAGCCCCGCTGCTTTTTGGTCTAGCCATCGCCCTGGCTACGCCCTTCGTGGCAAGTGGAGAAGCGCAGCGCTACGGAATTCTAGGCATCTTGGTGGTGCTATTGATTGGGTTGTTCCTGCTCTTGCCGATTCAATCGCCACGCAAAACATCAGACAACTAAAAGTTCTCTCATGATCCGTCACTGACTAGCAATGTTGGGTTTCCTAATGATTGACTGTGGCTTATGAAACAAGAAGAACCTGTGCACGGTGTCGAGCCGCATGATCGGAATGTCGCCGAAAGACTTAACTGGCTACGCGCCGGGGTTTTAGGTGCAAATGATGGCATCGTCTCGGTGGCTGCAGTGGTGGTCGGTGTCGCCAGTGCCACGACCGCCAATGCACCGATCATCACCGCTGGTGCCGCCGCGGTCATTGGTGGAGCAATATCAATGGCCTTGGGGGAATATGTTTCGGTAGCTAGCGCCGCAGATTCCCAGCGAGCGCTGATCGAAAAAGAGCGGGCAGAGCTACGCGATACTCCCGAAGCGGAGCTCGAAGAACTGACCGGTCTATATCAAGCTAAAGGGTTGAAGCCCGAGACCGCGTCACAAGTTGCCCAAGAACTGACCGAGCATAATGCGTTGCGCGCCCATTTGGATGCTGAGCTAAATCTCGACCCGGACGAGGTGCTCAGCCCGTGGCATGCGGCCTTCGCCTCGGCAATCGCATTCCTTACCGGCGCAATTTTGCCCTTCGTCACCGCGGTATTTTTGCCCGGCCCACTGAAAATACCCGTGACCTTTGTTGCCGTGTTGCTTGCGCTGGCGGTGACCGGTGCGTTGGGTGCCAAACTGGGAGGCGCACCGCTGTTACGTCCAACGCTCAGGGTACTCATCGGTGGAGCCGCCGCGCTGGTAGTGACCTTTGCTATTGGTTCCTGGCTGGGCGACAGTTCCTTGATGCACTAAAAACAAAAAACCGTGGTGTGCCCCAGGAGATAAAGGAGCAACCACGGTTTTGAGCAATATTGTTCGAACTTAGTCGGCGATGTTCGTCCGGTGGAAATTCAAGTGGCTGCGTGAAGCAGTCGGGCCACGCTGACCTTGATAACGGTTACCGTAAGGGCCAGAACCATAAGGGTGCTCGGTGTCCGAGGTGAGCTTGAAGAAACAAAGCTGACCAATTTTTGAACCAGGCCACAGCTTGATTGGCAAGGTGGCCATATTTGAGAGTTCAAGGGTGACGTGTCCGGAGAATCCCGGGTCAATGAAGCCGGCGGTCGAGTGGGTCAGCAGACCGAGCCGACCTAACGAACTCTTGCCTTCGAGCCGAGCAGCGACTCCGTTGCCCAGGCTCACCGCCTCGTAGGTAGAACCTAGGACAAACTCCCCCGGGTGCAAGATGAAGGGTTCATCCGCAGCCACCTCAACCAGGCGGGTCAGCTCATTTTGATCCTGCTCCGGATCGATATGAGCGTACTTGTGATTATCAAAGAGCCTGAAGAATCGGTCTAAGCGCACATCTACGGATGCGGGCTGCACCATCTCAGGGTCAAAAGGGGCTAAGCCAATTTCACCGGACGCAATTTCTCGACGAATGTCACCATCTGAATACAACACGTATCTAAAGTTATCTTGTTCGGTACCGGAAGTCGCAGTCTGGACGTAAAAAGAAGTGTTCAAATGTCGCCAAAGCTGAACTTCGGCCCGTTTTCTACGCTTTAACGTCGGCTTTGAACCAGATTCGCGTAAGGAAGCTGACCGTGTTCTTCAATAAAGCGAGCCTGATACTCGGATAGTGCCGCGTTCAGCTCTTCAGCTGGGAGCTCTTTCCACGCGATGATCAGTTTCCCCACTCCGCCTAGCTGCCACACCAAACGGCTATCCCAATGGCCAGGCGGCTTGCCGGCACCAAAATCAATGATTTCCTTGAGCTGAATTCGAAGCCCACGATTACCTTGGCTTCCCGGTCCGGCTTTGCCCAGGTACAGGATCTGTGCCGAGTCCACCCAACGTTCGCTCAAGTCTGCGACAGGCAACGAAGGGTCTTTCTTCTTGAAGACTCCTGCCGTGCTTTTCGTCAGAAATTTCGGGGTGAAGTCTGCCGGACGCATGATGACAAAGAGCCCTTGGCGATTCGGGACCCGGTTAATTTCTAAGGTCTTGATGGGCCGAAAACCGGTAAACCCGTCGGACTTCAGTTCCTTCATAGTCAAGTGATTCTCGGTCCTTGCTTGGTGGTTGGGTGATGCTGTGGGACGCAAGCTACAGCACAGAGTCCGCCATTCGATGTTACCCCCGATATTTGGTAGTGGGGCTCTTCAGAGAATGGCGCGTCCACAAGCGTAAAAAACATGTGCTTCTGCTCAAATTCTCATAGACCGCGCAGGTTTTCGGGCTATCGTGGAGTAGAGACCTGTGTCTTGCCTGCTCGAACACAACAGAAAGTACGTTTATGCGTTTGGCTTCAACCCTCACCAGTGCCCTCTTGGCAGGTGTTGTTGTGCTCTCTGGAAGTGTCGCGGCGCAGGCAGCTCCCAAGCCTCTTCCAGTGGTTCAGGCAGAGGAATTTAGTGACGCCGCAAGTTATCTTGCGCTGATTAACCCTCAAACTCAGCTCTCTCCAGCCGACTACACACCGAAAAAATTGGTAAATGTTGCTGGCACCTCCAATAAGCTACGCCCTAAAGCAGCCGAAGCAGTGGAAGATCTCATGGCCGGAGCCCGCAATGCGGGCCATAGCCTGAAGTTGTTGAGTGCTTACCGCTCTTACGGTCGCCAAGCGGTGCTGTTCAATCAGTACCAGGCTAAGTACGGTACAACCTACGCCGAACGCATTTCTGCTCGCCCGGGCACCAGCGAACACCAACTAGGTCTCGCCGCGGATGTAGGCAGCATTGGTAGTTCCACAGATCTGAAGGAATCCTTCGGTCAGACCAAGGCCGGTATCTGGGTGGCTGAGCACGCCGCAGACTACGGTCTGATCATTCGCTACCCGCAAGGTAAAGAAGAAATTACCGGGTATAAGTATGAGCCTTGGCATGTGCGCTATGTCGGCAAGGATCATGCGGCGGCGATGAAACAATCAAAGGCTGAAACCTTTGAGGAATATCATCAGATGCTACGCGACGCAAAACAAGACAGCGCCAAAGACGATGCTCAAACCGTAGAAAATTCGGTGACCGTCGAAGAAGAATCAAAGCCAGCAGATGAACCGAAGAAGGACGAAAAGAAGTCCGCAGACGAAACGAATCAGGTTAACGACGATGATTTGCTCGTGTTGCGTTTCCTTCCCCCATACCGGGACTGGGGCTTTGGCTTCACTCAGGAATAGTTCAAGTTTCGCTAAGTCTTAAACACTGCGGGATCCAG
>NZ_NRGT01000057.1:11151-217933 GCF_002332285.1 Glutamicibacter sp. BW77
CTGGATCCCGCAGTGTTTAACTTCCGTGGTGCGTGCTACTTAGCGCGGACCGGAATGCCGGTGAAGGTTGGCTTCATTGTCTCGGCAAAGAAGTCATTACCCTTATCATCTACGACGATGAATGCTGGGAAGTCTTCGACCTCAATACGCCAGATTGCTTCCATGCCAAGTTCCTCGTATTCCAGGACCTCAACCTTTTTGATGCAGTCCTGGGCCAGACGGGCGGCCGGGCCGCCGATAGAACCAAGGTAGAAGCCACCATGGTTATTACAGGCGGCAGTCACCTGTCCGGAGCGGTTACCCTTGGCCAGCATGACCATCGAGCCGCCAGCGGCCTGGAACTGATCCACGTAGGAGTCCATACGACCAGCAGTGGTTGGACCGAAGGAACCCGAAGGCATTCCCTCAGGGGTCTTCGCCGGACCGGCATAGTAGACCGGGTGGTCCTTCAAATACTGTGGCATTTCTTCGCCAGCGTCCAAACGTTCCTTGATCTTGGAGTGGGCGATATCGCGGGCCACCACCAGTGGGCCGGTCAGCGAAAGACGAGTCTTAACTGGGAACTTAGAAAGCTCAGCCAGAATCTCAGCCATTGGCTTGTTCAAGTCGATCTTCACTACCGACGAACCGCCGGTGCCCGAGACACCGGAGGTCTCGTCATCGTGGGCGGCCAGCGCCGGGTGATTTTCATCTGGCATGAAGCGTGCCGGATCGGTTTCCAGCTGTTCAACGAAGAGGCCATCGGCGGTAATCTTGGCCATCATCTGACGGTCCGCCGAGCAGGAAACCGCGATAGCCACTGGCAGGGAGGCACCATGTCGAGGCAAACGCACAACGCGCACGTCGTGGCAGAAGTACTTACCACCGAACTGGGCACCGATACCGAAGTGACGGGTCAGTTCTAGGACCTTTTCTTCCAGGTCGGTGTCGCGGAAACCACGACCGGTCATCGCGCCTTCTGTAGGCAACGAATCCAAGTACTTTGCCGAACCGTATTTGGCGGTCTTCAACGCCATTTCGGCGCTGGTGCCACCGATCACGATGGACAGGTGGTACGGCGGGCAGGCAGCGGTACCTAGGGAACGCAGCTTCTCATCGAGGAACGTCAGCATGGCGTTCTCATTCAAGATTGCTTTGGTTTCCTGGTAGAGGAATGACTTGTTGGCAGATCCGCCACCCTTGGCCATAAACAGGAACTTATAGTCCGTATCGTGGCCAGGCTTGGTATCGGCATACAGATCAATCTGGGCTGGCAGGTTATTACCTGTCGCTTTTTCTTCCCAGGTGGTGATCGGGGCAAGCTGCGAGTAACGCAGGTTCAAACGCGTGTACGCGTTGTAGATGCCGCGGGAAAGCGAAATCTCGTCCTGCTCTTCGGTCAGCACACGCTGGCCACGCTTACCCATGACAATTGCGGTTCCGGTGTCCTGGCACATTGGCAGGATGCCACCGGCAGCAATGTTTGCATTCTTCAGCAGGTCCAACGCCACGAACTTGTCGTTCGGGCTGGCCTCGTCATCATCAAGGATGTTGCGCAGCTGCTGTAAGTGAGCCGGACGCAGGTAATGATTAATATCGTGCAGTGCCGTTTCGGCCAGCTGCTCCAGTGCTTCGGGTGCTACCTGCAGGAAATTTTTACCGTCCGGTCCGGCGACTACGTCGACGCCTTCGGAGGAAATCATGCGGTATGGGGTTTGATCCTCGCCAATCGGCAGAAGATCTTCATAACGAAATTCAGGCATGCTCAGTCCTTGGAAATGAAGATGATTGCTCTTCGTCTATTTTAGGCCTTTGTGCCAAAAAACCTCATTCGGTGTTTGCACCTGCGGGTTTTGCGCGACATGCTTGTCTACATGAGCTCCGAAAACAGCAATACCCCACTGGACGGAAACAACCCCGACGAACGTCCAAATATGGTTGTCGAAACGCCAATGGACCAGGAACGGGCCCGGGCCAAAACTCACTTTGAAATGATGCTGCAGGCCGGGCTTAACAAACCTGAGCTCTCCGGTTCGGTAATCAGTGCTTTCATGACCGCCGAGGTGTACTTCCTTTCGCGGGAAGAAGTGACCGAAGAAAACAAAAATGCTCAACCAATGCTGCTGACCAATCCACAGGGCGCAGCAATGGTGGCTTTATTCACCGGCTTGGATCGTATCCCTGGCACGTACATCGATATGGCACCCTATGGTGTGAAGGTTCAGGGTGCCACCATTGTGCGTGCCTTAGAAGGCACCGGTTTTGTGGTGAATCCGGGAGATGAACTGAGTTTTGAGGTTCCAGCCGATGGCGTGGCAATTCTGAAGGAAGAACTGCTGAAGCAAAAACGCTCCGAGTAAGCTCGAAGTCTGATTTTGTCATCACCGAATGCGGATTTCTGACCTGACCTTTTCGTAGGATAAGCTGGGTTTTGCCCGGGCCGTCGATAGGCCGCTCGGTGCATTGCGGGCGTAGCTCAATGGTAGAGCGCTAGCTTCCCAAGCTCGATACGCGGGTTCGATTCCCGTCGCCCGCTCGCATTTAGATACGTCGGGACACCCCAGGGTGTCCCGACGTTTTGCATTGGCATCACCCCAGATTTGTTGACCCGAGGAGTCCGAATGACCGGAGTACTGTCAGGATTCTCGATTATCTGGATAGTGATTTTAGTGGGCTATCTGGTCGGTCGCACCGGGGTGCTCGGTGAGCAAGGCCGCCACGTACTCAGCCGGTTGACGTTTTTTGTCGCCAGCCCAGCGCTGCTATTTGTCACTCTGGCCGAATCAGATCCCGTCGCAGTTCTTGGTCCACTGATGTGGGTGGCGGCTATTTCTGCCGGACTCACGGCGGTGATCTACCATTTGGCGACCTACAAGTGGTTGCGCCGCGAGCCAGCCGAACGGATCGTCGCGGCGATGTCCGCTTCGACGGTGAACTCCGCAAACCTTGGTTTGCCTATTGCCCTGTATGTACTGGGTGATATGTCCCATGCGGCACCCATCATCCTCTTTCAATTGGCGATCTATCAGCCGATTAATCTTGCGTTGCTCGACGCCACCACCAGTACTCACCGCACCACACCAATTGCGCTGCTGGTTGCCACGGCCAAGAACCCCATGATCATCGGCTCGCTATTAGGGCTGGTGGTGGCGTTGACTGGTTTTAAGGTTCCGGAACTCGTCTTAGCACCCATTGAACTCATTTCAGGTGCGTCAATTCCCGCCATGCTGATGGCCTTTGGCATTTCCTTAGTTGGTTCCAAACCTCTGGACAAGAAGTCCGGGCGCCGAGCCGATGTGTTGGTCGGTTCAGCCGCTAAATTATTCATCCAACCATTGATCGCTTGGCTTGCCGCAGCCTATCTTTTTGGACTCACCGGTGGGATGCTCGTTGCCGCGGTGATCATGGCCGGGTTACCTACCGCGCAGAATATTTTCATCACCGCCCAACGTTATGAGCGTGGTGTGACCGTTGCGAAAGATACGGTGTTAATCACCACTATCTGTGCCATACCAATGATGGTGTTACTGGCCTTACTGCTTGGAATTTAGCCAAGATCAGGTCAGTAGCTGAGAATGCGCAAAAGAAGTTATATGACACGTCAGTTGCTTCGTTGGGGTATTCACGGGAATCTTACGGAATACCGCGTCGCTAAGCACAGTTGATCAAGGTATAGATCACCTCCTCACCTCAAATAGTTAGGCCATCATGAAGCGCACAGCTCCACTCCTTGCAATCACTGCAGTACTCGCACTGGCACTGAGTGCGTGTGGCTCATCAACCACCGGTTCCGACGCCTCCGGCGCCACCGATGAGAATCTCCTGCAGCACGTGGAATCCAGCGGTGTCCTGACCGTTGGCACCGAGGGTACCTACCGACCATTCTCTTACCATGAGGCAGATAAGCTCACCGGCTTTGATGTCGAGGTCATTGAGGCTGTTGGCGAACAGCTTGGGGTCAAGGTCGAATATCAGGAAACTCAGTGGGACGGCATCTTTGCCGGTCTAGAAGCTGGCCGATTTGATGTGATTGCCAATCAGGTCAGCGTGACCCCTGAGCGCGAAGAAAAGTACCTACTTTCTAAGCCATATAACTACTCCAGCGGAGTCATCGTCACCAAGAGCGACAACACAGATATCACCTCCTTCGACTCACTCAAAGGAAAAACCACCGCTCAGTCGTTGACCAGTAGCTTCCATGATGACGCTAAAGCTGCCGGTGCGAAGATCCAGGCAGTAGAGGGCTGGGCACAGGCGGTCACACTATTGAAGCAGGGACGTGTGGATGCGACCATCAACGACAAATTGACCTACCTGGACTCGCAGAACACTAACCCGGATGACGGCATCAAGATTGCTGCGGAATCAGAAGAAAAGACTGAGACCGTGGTGGCGCTGAAGAAAGATCAGCCAGAACTTCGCGACGCGATCAATGGCGCGCTGGATGAACTTTCTGCCGATGGCACGCTGACAAAGATTTCGGAAAAGTACTTTGGTGAAGACATCACCAAGTAGCTGACCTCCTTCAACACTTCGACGCGTAAACTGGCCCCAAGGATCCCCTTTGGGGCCAGTGTCCGTTGCAAAGGACGGGAAGAGAATAAATGGATTCACTTTGGCAGCTAGCTTTGGACTCGTTGTGGCCCATGGTCAGTGGCGCGCTGACAGCCACGATTCCGCTGGCAATAATCAGCTTTGTCTTAGGCCTTGCAGTGGCGCTGATGGTCGCGTTGATGCGGATCAGCGCGAATAAAGTAGTTTCAGGCATTGCCCGCGGCTATATTTCGATCATTCGCGGCACCCCACTGTTAGTACAGCTGTTCGTGATCTTCTACGGGCTGCCTTCGTTGGGGGTCACCATTGACCCATGGCCTTCGGCCATCATCGCTTTCACACTCAACGTGGGTGGTTACGCCGCAGAAATTATTCGTGCTGCTATTCTTTCCGTGCCCGGAGGGCAATGGGAAGCTGGCTATACCATTGGCATGTCCAAGACTCGGACGCTCTACAAGCTAATCTTGCCGCAGGCGGCTCGTGTAGCTATTCCGCCGTTGTCCAACACTTTTATTTCATTGGTCAAAGACACCTCACTGGCCTCGATGATTCTCGTAACAGAGATGTTCCGGCGTGCCCAGGAAATCGCGGCCACCACCTACGAATTTATGTTGCTCTATATGGAAGCGGCGGCCATTTACTGGGTGATCTGTTTGGTTCTCTCCGCAGTTCAAGACCGTATGGAAAGCAGGCTTGAAAAGTATGTCGCCTAAGGCTCTGACCCCCTTGCTCAACGTCACCGATCTGCATAAGTCATTCGGCACTAACAAGGTGCTGCGTGGCATAGATTTTAGTGTCCAGTCCGGCGAAGTTCTCGCGTTGATTGGCCCCTCCGGCTCGGGAAAAACTACCGCGTTGCGTTGCCTGAACGGTTTGGAATCTCCCGATAGTGGAGTCGTTTCTTTTGCCGGCGGACCCGAGGTCACCTTTCAGCCTGGGCTACCAGCTAAGAAAGCTCAGGTCCTGCGGGACCGCTCGGCGATGGTGTTCCAAGGACATCACTTGTTTCCTCACCTGACGGTGCTACAAAACGTGACTATTGGCCCGTTGCAGGTGCAACGCAGGCCGCGCGAGGAAGTTATGTCGCGCGCGAATGAACTTCTTGAACGCGTTGGCCTTGAACAAAAGTCGAGCGACTACCCCTCCTCGCTTTCAGGTGGACAGCAACAGCGCGTAGGCATTGTGCGGGCGCTGATGCTCCAGCCAGACCTTTTGCTCTTTGATGAGCCGACCAGCGCACTGGATCCAGAGCTAGTAGGTGAGGTGCTCAGCGTCATTAAAGAGCTCGCCCAAGAAGGTTGGTCGATGGTACTGGTAACCCACGAGCTCGCATTCGCCCGCGATGTAGCCGATACGGTGGTGTTCATGGACGATGGAGTAGTTGTTGAGCGTGGGCCTGCGGCTCAGGTGCTTGGCAACCCGACCCATGAACGGACCAAGGCCTTCATGCAGCGGTTACTGCACCCTTTCTAAATCAGCCACAAACTTTTTACGTGCCGTTTGTCACTTCGTCACCATTGCATGCGTAGGCTATGGACATGGCTGAAAGTACTTCGCAGGAGAACCTCACGGCGCTCAAAGATGGTTACGTTTTCGACGGCGCATGCCTTGAACTAGGTGCTGCAATTGTTGCGGGAAATCCCGTTACAGAAGCCCAAGTTCGGGTTCCGTTGCGCATGCTCAATCGACACGGAATTATTGCCGGCGCTACCGGCACCGGTAAGACCGTCACCTTACAGGTGATGGCGGAGCAATTGAGTGCACACGGTGTGCCCGTATTTCTCGCCGACATCAAGGGCGACCTTGGCGGTCTAGCTCAAGCCGGGACGGCAAGCGAAAAGCTCACCGCGCGACTTTCAAGTATTGGCCATCAGTTCACCGCACGGGCTAACCCGGTGGAATTCCTTGCCTTGGGCGAAGGAAACGACGGTATCTCGGTACGTGCCACGATAGATTCTTTTGGCCCCATCCTGCTTTCACGAGTCCTAGAACTCAACGAAACGCAAGAAGAATGTCTCCAGTTGGTCTTCCACTACGCCGATCAACGTGAATTTCCCATGGATGATCTCAAAGACCTCAAAGCCGTTTTGAGTTTCTTGCTCAGCGATGAAGGCAAAGAAGATCTCAAGGGGCTGGGTGGGGTTCCTTCGGCCACTGCCTCGGTGATCCTACGTGGGCTAACCATCTTGCAGTCCCAAGGTTTAGACAAGTTCTTTGGCCAGCCAGAATTTGATACCGCTGATTTCCTCAGATTTGATGAATCAGGCAACGGAATTATTAGCTGTTTGGAGCTTCCATCGCTCAACCGTCAGCCACTGTTGTTCTCAACATTCATGATGTGGTTGCTGGCAGATCTTTTTGAAGATCTGCCAGAAGCCGGTGATTTGGACAAACCAAAACTCGTATTCTTCCTGGATGAAGCCCACCTGCTGTTCAAGGATGCTTCGAAGGCTTTCGTCAACGCGATTATTTCTACGGTGCGCTTAATCCGTTCCAAGGGTGTTGGACTGTTCTTTGTTACCCAGTCCCCTTCAGACTTACCAGATGAGGTCCTCGGGCAGCTTGGTAACCGTATCCAGCATGCGGTGCGTGTCTTCACCCCAAAGGATGGCGAAGCGCTCAAGGCAATCATCAAGACCTTCCCATCTGGTCCACTAGACCTGCAACAAGCGCTGACCCAGGCGGGCGTTGGCGAGGCGGTTATAACCGTGCTTAACGAGCGTGGCGCGCCGACCCCGGTGGCGTGGACTAAACTCACCTCACCCGGCTCGCATATTGGTCCGGCAGCACCTGAAACTCAAGCAGCACTCATTCAAAGCTCTGTACTAGCACCGAAATATGGAACCGCCGTGGATAGGCGTTCGGCCATGGAGATGCTCAGTGGCGAAACTGCTCCGGACGCTCAAGCACCCACGGAGGCCCCACCCGGCGCGGCCAATTCTTCGGGTCCACAAGATGTGGATGCCGAGGCGCAACGGATTGCCGATTCAATTCTTGGCAAACCGAGCACGATGCCACAAAATACGCAGCCTGCCACAGGCTCTGGACCGGTAAACACTGCTACGCCATCTTCGTCACGTACAAATTCTTCATCGGAACCCGCAAATCCTCCGCGAGAGCCGACTAAATCTTCAAACAATCAAGTCAACCCACTGATGGACTTTGCTCTCGATGCAGCAAACAGCATTGGACGTGAATTGCTCCGTGGAATGTTCGGCACAAAACGCCGCCGACGTCGCCGTTGAGTTACAACCTCTGAACCGAAACCCGCTAGCCTGATTAATAATGAAATCTCGTATCTCTGTGCCACGCCTTGCTCTGCGCTGGGCGACCGCGGCCGTCATCATCGCTGCGTTGGTAGTCACCAGCGCCATCGTTGCTAACCGCACCCTGTTTTCTGCCGAGCACGCTGTTCAGTCCTTGCATCAGCATCTGCTGGCCGGCGAAGGCGCTGAAGCCCTTGGACTGCTAGGTGCCAAAGTCCCGACCGGTGACGCTGTCGCCTTGGACGGGGAAGTGCTCAAGCGCACCCAAGCTGGGATCACAGATTTTGAGGCGCAAAAGGCCGAAACACCAGAGAATAATCCCGATATTCGCACCGTCGTCGCCAAGTACAAGGCCGACGGCGTCGATAAGGAATCAACCTACACCTTGCGCAGTACCGGAAAGTCCTGGTTATTTTTTGATCAGTGGGCCTTCGAACCGGTAACCCTACCCACGGTCAAGGTCAAAGCGAATACGGTCAATGAGGTATCCGTCAGCGGACAAAAAATCCCACTGGTTAAGGGCGTCAGCACCTTGCCGGTGTTCTACCCCTCGATTACCGACGCAAGCTTCAGCACTAAGAACTTCGAAGCCGACACCCGTGGTGTAGTCGTCACCGGCCCCGCCAAGAAGCCGGTAGAAATTTCATTAAAGACACAGCCCACCAAAGAATTTATCGCACAGATCAATTCCAAGGTCCGCGGATACCTCGATAAATGTGCGGCACAGCAGGTACTCATGCCGTCGGGGTGCCCGTTTGCGTATCACACACCGTCCCGGGTGAACCCGGAGACTATCAAATGGTCTATCGCGAAATACCCGACTATTGAGGTTAATTACTATAACGGCGCCTGGGTGCTTAGCCCGTTGAAGGTCACCGCAAAGTTGTCGCTGACCGAGCAAGATTTACGTACCGGTTCGTTGGAGAAAAAAACCGTGAGCGATGAATTTTCTTTCACCGCTCAGCTCACCACGAGCACTTCCGAGGTCAGTGTGGTGCCCGTAGCCGGCTCCGAAGACTAATCTTCGGTTCCCTCGCGCCGTTGGTGCGGCAAGATAATCTCTTTGAACTGTGTTCTCAGGGGCACAGCATCTGCGCGGAATCGTTGCCAGATAATCAGCGCCAGCACCGAGACTAACAACGAGAGTATGGCTCCGAACGCCACCGCAGCGCGTACCCCCAGCAGTTCGGCGATCCAACCCACTAAAGGCGCCCCGAGCGGCGTTCCGCCCTGCACCACCATCAGGTACAGCGCCAAGACCCGTGCGCGATACATTGGTGGAACCGAGGTCTGCACCATGGTGTTACAACTGTTCAGGAACGTCAGCGAGCTAAGCCCCACCAACACTAAACTCGCGGCAAAAAGCAGGTAGTGCGGCATCACTGCGGACAATAAAGCCGTGGCGCCAAAGGCAATGCCACCACCAATGACAAAACGCCAACGTGGTCTGGAACGGCGCGCCGCAAATAAAGCTCCGGCGAAGGTGCCGATGGCCATGATGCTGCCCAGAATTCCGTATTCTGCCGCACCCACACCGTAAACTTCGGCGGCCATCATCGCGTTGGTCAATTGGAAGTTCAGTCCGAAGGTGCCAATCACAAAGGCCATCGCAAAGATCAGCAAGAGATCTTTGCGGTTTTTCACGTATTTGAACCCCTCGCGTACCTGTCCTTTAGCTCTCCTGACAGGTGTTGAGCGGCTCAGTTCGGAGATTTTCATGCTGCTCAAGGAGAAGAGCACCGCAAGGAAAGACAAGCCGTTGAGCAAGAAGGCTGGGCCGGTTCCCACCAACGCAATCACCGCGCCGGCGATGCCTGGCCCCGCCAACCGGGCGAGGTTGAAATTGGCGCTATTGAGCGCCACGGCGTTGGTTAGGTGCGTTCCTGGCACGATTTCGGACACAAATGCCTGCCGGGCTGGAGCGTCAAAGGCCGAGCCCACCCCCAGCAATGCGGCCAGCACATAGACATGCCACAGTTGCACCGTTCCGGTAATGACCAGGGTTCCCAAGACCAGCGCACACAAACCCATGAAAGTTTGAGTGACGAGCAAGATCTTGCGCTTGTCATATCTATCGGCAATGAGCCCCGCGTAAGGTCCAAGAATCAGAATGGGCAGGAACTGTAAACCGGTGGTGATTCCGGTGGCTATCCCGTCATGGTCGGTGAGCTCCGTGAGTACCAACCAGTCCTGGGCCACACGCTGCATCCATGTGCCGATATTAGAGACAAGTGCACCAATGACCCATAACCGATAGTTCGGAACTTCTAGTGCCCGGAACATCCTGTTTGCCACTACTTAGCTAGCCGATGCTGTACCGTTTCGGCTCCTCCTGTCGGCATCCAGTCTAACGACTGCCTGGGATAAAATTGGTGAGGTTTCCTCAATTTCTTGGTTTTTAAATGATCAAGGCGCGCTTCGCAAAGCAAAGCGCGCCTTGATCTGGGATCCACTGTGACTAATTCACTCCACGAAGATCCAACAAGAGTTCGTTATCTCCGGACTCATCGAGCTCCACCGGGATGCCCCAGTCTTGCTGGTAGAGGTGGCAGGCTGCATGATCTGGAATTTCTCCGCCAGGTTCCCCATCACAGGCCGCGGCACGGGCTGTAATGTGCAATACGCCGTCGCTCACCTCGGGGTTTAGCTTCAAGGTCCGGGTCAAACCAATAGAAGTGCCACCACCGTCAAGAAGCAGCTCTTCGGGACTGGACGAAATCTTCAACTGCGTGGGATCTCCCCAACGGTCATCGAGTTTCTGTCCCTTAGGTGCCGCAAAGCGCACCACGATCTCGTGCTGACCGGCCTGCACCTTAGTCTTTGGACGTTGGGTCTGGCTTGCGCCCTCGTCGACGACCAGCGCTTCGGCAGGCACCGGAATACGGATCAGTTGGTGGGTGTTGGTTTCCACCACCAGCAGTACCGGAGCGCCATCCACCGAGTCGTCCAGCAATACATCTGCCGGTTCCTTCAGCCCCTTGGCCAGGGTAGAAACCATTTGCGTCACCGGATCAAAGCGGCGCACGGCGCCGTTGTATGAATCTGCCACAGCAATAGAACCGTCGGGCAGTGCGGTTACACCCAGTGGGTGCTGCAGGCGAGCCTGGTCCGCTTCACCATCGCGGAAACCAAAGTCGAACAGTCCTGCACCAATGGCGGTGTGGACCTTGATGACCTCGCCGTGCCCGTCAATTTCCAAACGACGCAAAGCGCTGGTCTCCGAATCGGCAACCCACACATCATCATTGGTGTCCAAGGTCAGCCCGGAAGGCTGGGCAAACCATGCTTCCAATGGTGCGCCATCGGACAGACCTTCTAATCCACTACCGGCGTACACATGCAAGGCACTGGTCAGCGGGTCAAAGGAGAAGATTTGGTGGGTTCCAGCCATCGCGATGATGACCTTGCCCGATGGGTGATA
The DNA here is from genome assembly GCF_002332285.1 of Glutamicibacter sp. BW77. NCBI lineage: Bacteria > Bacillati > Actinomycetota > Actinomycetes > Micrococcales > Micrococcaceae > Glutamicibacter > Glutamicibacter sp. BW77. Next base: position 22,372 of record NZ_NRGT01000057.1, read on the forward strand.
GAGCACGTCCCACGGTGAGGACAACGAAACGTTCAACGAGTCAGTGCCCAAGTCAGTGGGCTGGTGTTCCTGGCGAGCGTTTTCCGCATCCAGCAGACGCTGCACTCCGTTGCCAGCTAGCGTACCTACCTCGCCGGTGCTCAGGTTCACCGAGCGCAAGCGGTGGTTGACGGTATCTGCAACGATTACGTCGTAGCCAACCTTCGCGGCAAGCTCGGTGGGCAGTGCGGTCAGACCCTGCAGTTCATTAAACTGAGCGCTTTGTGCATCTCCGTCGGCATAACCTTTAACCCCGGCGCCGATGGTGCGCACCACGGTGCTCAGATCATTCCCTAGTTCTACCAGGCGGTGGTGACCGGAGTCGCCGACCAAGAAATTACCGTTCGCCAAGGCGATCGTCTTGCCGGGGAATCGCAGGTCACCCTCGCGGGCTTCGGGCGCCACATAGGGACCGTTTCCACGGTGCAAGGTGCCCTTGGCTTCGTGCTCGGCGACTAGTTCATCAACTAGTGAGCCAAGGCCCTGAGCATGGCCCTCACCGGAGAGGTGCGCCACGATGTAGCCTTCGGGATCCAAGACCACCAATGTTGGCCAAGCGCGCGCGCCATAGGCCTGCCAGGTGACAAGTTCTGGATCGTCAAGTACCGGGTGGTGAATTTCGTAGCGTTCCACGGCGGCAGCCAGTGCGTCGGGGTCTGCCTCGTGCTCAAACTTTGGGGAGTGCACGCCAACGGTCACCAACACGTCGGCGTATTTTGCCTCGAGGGGACGGAGTTCGTCCAACACGTGAAGGCAGTTAATGCAGCAGAAGGTCCAAAAATCGAGGATGACAATCTTGCCACGGAGAGCTTCAAGATTCAGTTGTTCGCCACCGGTGTTCAACCAGTTGCGACCCAACAGCTCGCTGGCCCTCACCTTGTAGTTTGCGCGTACTGAATCGGAAGTTGCACTCATGATGGTCCTTTCAAGGCGACTTCACTATCTAAATGCGACAGTGAAGTACTAATTATCCTCCACTGGACTTTCACCGCCGAAGAGTATGAAGCGATGCTAAGCCAGTTACAGCTGTGAAACCGCGGTGTCCAAGATGGTCTTGGCCACGTCGTTGAATTGTTGTTCGGCCAGAGAGACGGTAGACATGAACGAAACCATGACCACGTAGTCGCCCTTGCTTTGCATAAGCACCAGCGATTCGCGTGCGTTCGCGGAGTCCCCGGTGCGTGTGTAATACAACTGAGACTCAACGTCGGATATTCCGGGGCTGGAGAATTTCAATGTTTCGGTGAAGTCCAGTCCATTGAGCTTCACACTTTTACACTCGGTACGAATTTCAAGCACCGTTTTGTAATGATCTTCGAGCTTCTGCCGGTTGGTCACCTTGGCCACTTCGATAGACCCCGCAATATTTTGCGCTTCGTTAGTGAAGTCGGTGCGAGCAGCTTCGGTGCCCATTTGAGCCGGTGACCAATTCAGCTCTTCGACAGGTTTTGAACACTGGGAGGGCAACACCACGACATCTTTGAGGGTGTCAGTGGGCGGTACCGCTAGGCCTTTGAGCTCCTCGGCTGAAATTTGACGTGAATTCGGGAAACCTAAGGTTGCCGCAATAACCGATCCGGTCGAGGCGATGAACTGTGCCCGAGTCATTTCTTCTGCCGTATTACTCGGCGCCGTACTCTGTGCACTTGGCTGCGCTGGCTGCTCGGTAGCTTTTTGATGAGTTAGGTCATCCGGCATGTCGCCACCGGCTTCTGGTGCGGCGCACGAGGACAGCAGTAACCCACCGGCCAGCATAACCGCCGTCACCTTCCATAGCTTAGCGGCCACGGTGTTCTCCCTTAGTTTCTTGCTGTTTCATCTGTGCAAACATCTGGTTGTAGGCCTCCAGCTCGGCATCCCCATCACGCTCTGCCTGACGGTCATAACGTTTGGTGTCCTTTTTGTCCTGTCGTAGCCACGAAACCACCACGAGGATAGCCAGGACCAAGGTTGGCACCTCGCCAATGGCCCACATCGCGCCAGCACCAACAACTTGGTCTTCCATTGCCGTGCCACCCCAGGTGCGACCCATATTGCCGAACCAGTCGGGAGCCAAGAGGTTTTCGCTTCCCATCATTGCTACACCGAAGAACGCGTGGAACGCTACGGTAGCAAGCAACACAATCAGCCGCATCGGATACGGGTAACGCTTGGGAATTGGGTCGGCATCCACCAGCGACAAGGCGAAGATGTAGCCGGTCAGCAAGAAGTGCAGGTTCATCAATTCGTGCCCCGCGTGGTACTTCATCGCGATTTCGAGAATCGGGGTGAAGTAAAAAATGACAATCGATCCGGCGAACATGACGGCCGCAAAAATCGGATGGGTGACCACCGCGGAATACCTCGAATGCACCGCCCACAGGATCCATTCGCGTGGTCCTCTTGTTCCATCGGTTCGTGAACCCAGGACCTTCAGCGCCAAGGTGACCGGGGTGCCTAGCACCAAGAAAATTGGAGCAATCATGGTCAATGACATGTGGTCAACCATGTGCACCGAGAACTGCACCTTGCCGTAGACGGACAGGGCACCGCTGGTGATGTAGAAGAGCACCACTAGTCCGATAATCCAGCTAAACAACCGAGGGAAACTTGGTTTGTCTCCGCGACGGCGCAGAATAATAAAGGCCCACAAATACAGCGCCAGCAAGAAGAAGCAGATTGCGACCCATAACCAGTCCCACCGCCAGACGGTGAACCAGCTTGCGGTGCTCGGCGCCGGTGGTAGTTCATAGCCTGTCAGCAAACGAGCAGGGGTCGCATCCACTGGCGGCTGGTCATCGGTCGGTGGTGCGGTACGCGCCAGCACCGTCGCCAATGACATGGTCGCGCCCATCAGAATTAGTTCGGCTGTCACGATCCGCCAGGCGGCGGCTAGCGCGGTGAACTTACCTGCCAGCAATTGCGGAATGACCTGCCTGCGGTGCATAAGACCTAGGAAGCCGAGGGCCAAGGTCAAGATGACCTTGGCAATAACAACTAGGCCATATTTAGAGAACCACTGATCAAATTCGGTAATCCGGATCGTGGCTGAGGCCAGCCCGGATCCTGCCATCAAAATGATGGCGAACGTTGCCAGGGCAGAAAAACGGCTCAGTACGACGCCAGCAAGTACCGGTCGTGTCTCATATCGGCCGGGCGCTTTGCTGGACAGCGTGGGAGAAAGCAAAGCCAAAACGACAATGCCACCAAACCAAATAACCACCGCGAGCAAGTGTAAGGCAATGGAGTTCACCGCACCGTAGTGGTCATCCCCGCCGGCTGCGTGTCCGATAAACGCCATGGGAACTATGCCGAACAGCGAGAATACCGCGGTGAGTCCCACACCCGAGTGCGAGCGTAGCGCCAACGCTAATGAGCTGGTGATCGCCGCGATAACGATCATCCATGCCCATGCACGGCCGGTGGCAAGCTGCAGAATATAGTCGAGGATCGCTGCGGTGTAACTCGGGTCTAGGTTCATTGGCACACCGGCCAGATCCCAGAAGGTCAACAGCAACACGGTAGCCGCTGCAAGCGTCCACACCATTCCGGCGCCGGCAGCGATATTCATGGCACGGGTGAAAGCCGGGTGGCTCTGCCCGACCTCAATACGCCCATCATCCGCGCTGGCACGCCGGACTTTTGTCGTACGGGGAAGTATGACCGCCGCAAATAACAGTGCCGCAACGGTGATAGCCATGGCACTGTGATGAATTGCGCGAGATATTGGCAAAGCCCACCGTACAAAGGCCCCGGGGTCAGCTAGCTCGCTGGGAACCGCAATTCCGGTGAATAGCGCTGCGCCAAGAAAAACGATTGCCATCACAGGGATCGCCAGAATCAGGTAGCGCGAAATGGAGAGTTTCTGCGGCGCCGTGGCTTGAGCCGGGGGCTTTGGTATTTGAGTGGCCATAACCTCTCCATCATCTCACTTGCATTTACCCCGGGATTAATCGGGTAGGGCTTTTCCAATGGTGAGGCGGTGCATCTCACACCGCCTCACCACATTGCTACGTGCGGCTAAGTACTAGCAGTGAACAAGAACTCTCCCAAGTACTCTCCTTCATGGACTCCCGGCAGGATCGCATAGATAGCCGAGCCAACATGTGTAGTCCACTCGTTGAGCGCATCAAGCTGCGCTAACCGCTGCTGCACCGGAATGAAACTGGTACGTGGATCTCGCTGATAGGACGCAAAAAGGAGCCCCGAACCATTCTCACCGTGATAGTTATAGCCACGGCGCCAGAGGACCTCGGCCCCACTGGAAGGTTTGGCCCTAGCAACATGCGCGTGCGCGGCGATGGCCGGCAAACCCATACTGTCCACGGCCTGCAGATCCACCGGGTCGCTAAGCGACGAGCCAGACAGCGGAGATCCATCGCTTTGCCGCCGTCCGAGCGCAAAGTCTCGTCCTGCCCGGTCCACTTCATCCCATTTGTCCAGGTTCATTTCGATGCGACGAAGCACCAAAACGGTGCCTGCTGGTGTCCAACTTGGCTCCTGGGCATCACCAAACACCGCAAGTTCACGCGCTTGGTTGGTGGGATTATTCGTTCCATCAAGTTGTCCAAAAAGATTGCGAAAACCTTGACCTTCACGCACCGTGTGCGCCGCGTGGGTGAAACCACTCTGGGTAAACACTTCCTCGGTAATGCCACGCAGATTTTTGCGCAAGGCACGCACCGCATGATGCAAGACTGTGGGGTCCTGAGCACAGCATTGAATGATCAGATCACTCTGGCCGTAGCGCGGGTCAAGCTTTTCACCAGCAAATGGCGGCAATGTGTCTACGACTGCCGTGCTCTGCCCTAAGAGATCGAGTATCGCTGGCCCCAGACCTACGGTCACCGTCAGTTGTGCGGCCGCCTGAGACATTTCCGGCTCAGTATCTGCAAGCACTCCCCTGCCGGCGACTAACCGTTCGATGTCCGAACTGAGCATTTGCAGTATCGAACGTATCTTTTCGATTCGCTCGGGCTTTTTGAGCCCATCCAAGTGAACGTTGCTCCCGAGGAATACCGCGTGAGCTTGTGGTTCGGTGAGAATTCCCGCCTGATATTTACCGTGGAACGCCGTGAATTGTGCGTGCTGGTTTTGCGCGGCCGAGGCTGCAGGTCTTTCAACAGCCGTTGCCCTGCCGACACCAAATCCGGCAAAGACTCCGCCCAATGCGGCGCCCGCGGAACCTCCGAGAATCAGCCTGCGTGAGGGTTGGAGATTTGTGCTGGTCACTTAGTGACTCCCGTGATCTTCATGTTCATCCGCGGAGCCGTGGTAACTTTCGTTGGCGCCGCTGAAGTTACGAATAGGGAATTGCACTTGGGCTTTGCTTCCGTCACTGAAGTCCAATTGCAAGGTCGAGGTTTGTGACGCTACTAATGGACTTTTTAGATTCATGAACATAAAGTGCGTTCCGCCAGGTGCCAGGACAACGTCTTCGCCCGGTTTGATTAGCAACGCGCCTTCGTGTTGCTTCATCACGGCCTTCGTTCCTTCTCCTTCGGTGTCATGGATTTCAATCACGGTATTGGCGCTCAGGTCTGTGACGCGTTCAAGTTCAAGCGTTGATTCACCTGCATTGTGCAGCGTTCCGAAGGCAGCACTCATGCCCTTTTCTGCTGCTTTCGCCCAGGTTTCATTGGTGCGAAGATTCTCCGCTTGAGTGTTCTGTACTTGCTCGCTGGCTCCAGCAGGGGTGACTGTTTCTGTGTTTTGGGCGCAACCGGTCAACAAGACTGCTGCGCATATGCTCAGGGTGGTGGCGAATTTGAAATTTTTCATTGCTCTGTCAGCTTTCGCTAGCTCGCAAGGCCGAGGTTCCGTCCGGTGAATTGGGCATGAAAAGTCATGCGCTCGGGCAACCGGTTCTACCGGTATCCGTCGCCTTGCGAAAGAAATTGTGGGATTGGTAGTACTGCGCGGTGGACGCAAGCGCCTACTTATTCTGGCGAGTGAACTTCACAAGCACGGCGATTGCTGCACCGAGGATTGCAATGCCAACAATGACCCAAATGACCGGGCTAACCTGGGATCCGAGCTGCTGAATTGGTTCGTTGTTTTGTTCGGCTGGTGCCGACGGCGCGGGTGCATTAGTGACCGAATCGCTGGGCGTTGCACTGGCTGCTACCGGCAGTTTGACAGTGAAGTTGAAGCTCGCTTCGATGGGGTGTCCATCGGAGGAGACCACGCGGTAAACAAGCTTGTATGTTCCCGAATCGAGTTTTTTCTCCGGTACTACGGTGACGTTCTTGCCCTTGGTAGTCACTTCACTGGCCAGCTTGGCGCCGTCTTCGGTGCTCAAGGCCACCACGGAAGTTTCTGCACCAGCGAGCTGCTGCAGTACACCGGAGAAATTCAATTCGATCTTCTCGGGAGATTTAGTCATCGTCGAGCCAGCGACCGGGTTTGAGGAGACCAGCTCGTCATGTGCCGAAGCTGCGCTGACACTGCTAAAGACCGCGACAAGGGCTATCAGAATAGCCGCTGAAAGCCGGGCCAAGAGTATGCGGGAGTGCTGTAGAGCAAGGGAGTTCAAAATATTCCTTCCAAATGATCATGTACCGAGGTGCACAATCGGAGTGTATTGAGTCGTTTTAAGCGAAAAGATTCAATACGTTGGAAGGTGGGCCTCGCCGGGCCGGGAGCAGGAGGAACACCGAAAGGTGGTTCAACACCGGGGTGACGAAGTTTGCCGGGGCCTTCGGGAAATCCGGGACAATCCGTGCTGCAAGGACCAGGACTTGACGCGCAGCGCTCAATGACACTGCATCCAACACGACGGATAGCAGCTGTTCGCCCACACGGAGCACCAAGATACTGGTTAGCGCTGCAAGTACGTGTGCGTACAGCATTGATTCTGATTGCACCGCGCTGTAATGCGAGGCAATGTTCCCCACCAACATGTCACCATGCTGGTGTCCAAACGACGCTCCTTGAGTAGCCACGACGTCCACACCGTGGTGCGTCATCACCGAAAGTCCTAGGTGATAGAGACCTTGGCTGAGCAAAACGACAAGACTCGTGCTGAGTAAAGAGAATTTTTTGCCCACCATAGCGGTGGCAATGACGGCAGAAACACAGGTAATCAAGACCATCACCACGAGCGAAGCCTGAGTCGGTGCGCTGTGTGCGTGTGCGGCGAATGCTGTCCAAGTGCATAGGCTTGCAGCTAGCCAACCGCGCAGTACGCGGGTGGGGCCGAAGTCCTTGGACACGAAGATCTACCGTTCAGTCGTCATATTGCTACCTAAGCTTTGATTCTACGCTAGGTAGAAGATTGCCTCAACGCGCTACCGCTTCGTTATGCGCTAAGACGACAAAAGCCCGACTCCCTTTCGAGAATCGGGCCCATGCCAAAGATCTGGGGACTACTTCTTTGAAACAGCAGCCTTCAGCTTCGAACCAGCGGTCAGCTTGACCGAGTGGCCAGCTGGAATCTGGATAGCTTCGCCGGTCTGTGGGTTACGGCCGGTGCGTGCTGCACGATCGGTGCGCTCCACTGCCAACCAACCTGGGATCGAAACCTTCTCACCCTGGGAAATCTGATCAACGAAAACTTCGAACAGGGCGTCAAGCACACCGTTGACGGCAACCTGGGAGTTTTCGGTCTTAGCTGCTACTGCGGCAACAAGTTCGCTACGGTTCATAGCCAATGTGTGGTCCTCCTGGACTAGTGATCCATGACCCGACAGAGCCACGGACGCCGCGCGGTCGCACGGACTTACCAGTGAGAACATATCAAACCTTTGCCCCGAAAACGCGCGAAAACGTGCGAATTCCCGGGATTTTCTCAACATTTTGCGGTTCTACACGTTAGACGGTCGGTTTTTGATGCTCAAGGGAGACAAATACTAAGAAATTGGTACTTAACGACAAAGACCCGTTACCGCGAACAGGGTTCGGGTAACGGGTCTTTGCAACGCATAAATTGCGCTGTGGCCTTACTTCTTGGCGACAGCAGCCTTCAGCTTCGAACCAGCGGTCAGCTTGACCGAGTGGCCAGCTGGAATCTGGATAGCTTCGCCGGTCTGTGGGTTACGGCCGGTGCGTGCTGCACGATCGGTGCGCTCCACTGCCAACCAACCTGGGATCGAAACCTTCTCGCCCTGGGAAATCTGGTCAACGAATACCTCAAAAACAGCATCCAGTACACCGTTGACGGCAACCTGGGAGTTTTCGGTCTTAGCTGCAACAGCGGCAACAAGTTCGCTACGGTTCATAGCCAATGTGTGGTCCTCCTGGACTAGTGATCCTCACCCCGTTCGGGATTTGGATGCCGCACGCTCGCACGGGCTTACTTGAGAGAACTTACCAGCATTTACCGACGATAAGCGCACAGTTCCGCGGTTTTTGATGAAAATCGGCGATCTTTCGAGGTGTGAAAGTTCACGGTGGCTCAAATTCTGAATGGATCTACTCCACGATTTGCTTCAACAAAAACTTTCCATACAGGGTCCATAAGTCGCTTCTGCCGGGTTATTTTTGCGGGTCTGGCTAGTACAGATTCACCTTTTGAAAGAAATTTTGGACCAATATAGGTTCCCCGGGGACTCTGCTCGACGCCGCGGTTCAACGCCGCTTCCACAATGTTGACTGCGCCTTCGTGTTTGCCCTGCGCGAAACTCGCCTGAAGCTGGCCTTGAAAGCGCTTGAGGTAGGCCGGTTCGTTGATTCCGGGCATCTGCGGGGTAAGCCCCGAAATTGAATAACCAGGGTGTACCGCAATCGAACGCGACGGCCAGGAAAGCTGTTTGAGCCGATGGTCCAAAGCCAAAGTGAAAGACTGTAGCACCGCTTTGGACTGCGCGTAGGCGCGGTGGGGGTGATAGCCCCCGGTAAGCGCCAAGTCTTCAGGATTGCTTTTCAGCATGTTCGTCGAGATGGACCCCAGCCCAATAAATTTCATGGGACGCGTGCGGAAAGTTTCGGCGAGTTCGCCGACCAATCGGGCGTGTCCGAGGAAGTTTGTGGCCATGGTCAGCTCATAACCTAGGCTTCCGGTACTTCGTGTTTCTGGGCTGCGGATAATCCCCGCGTTAGCGATGAGGATATCTATCTCGCGGTGGCGTAGCACTTGGCCCAGCGCACCGGCAGATTCCAACGAGGCCGAGTCAAAAGGTAAATATTCGAGTTCTGCATTTGGCACTCGGTGCTCAATAGCCTCAATCGCTCGTGCTGCTTTGGCCTCGTTGCGGCAAGCTAGCACTACGTGGGCACCGCTTGCAGCCAGAGCAAGGCTGGTAAAAAATCCCAAACCAGCGTTGGCGCCGGTGACGACCGCAGTTTTCCCGCTGCCGAGTCCGGCCCATCTGGCGCGGTTGCTGTACACGTCAGGGTACGGGGATCCGTAGCCTAAGAGGTCAAGGGCTCCAACACGGGCTTCAGCGTTCATAGCTCAACGCTACTATGCTCTGCCCACGCAACGCGTCCTCATTGCCTTTGAAGTGCAGTTCATCGCCTGTTGCCCAGAAGGTTGTGCTGGTACCAGTATGGAAGGGTGGAGAAGTTACCGGAGAACTCGGCTCACCAGGCGGCGCTGAAAGCTGCCAGGTATAAGTTAGTTGCCGAGCCCCAAGCACCTGTTCCGGTGGACGAATACGCGCAGAAGACCGGTCGCCCCAGCGTGAGCGGTCCACCGCGCACACAGTTGCAGTTCCACGCACAGGACGAAGCTTGGGAAGTAGCCAATACCGTCTTAGATGAAGCCTTCGCTCGGGGAGACTTCGATAATCTTGCACTGTCCGGTCAAAACATTGATCACCTTACATCCACCGATGATCCGGACTGGTGGCTGAAATCAATGATGCACCGCGAACAGCTCAGCGGATTAGGTCCGCCGGCTTTGACCTTGCGGGTGGAAGATCAGCAACTTGAGCAGACATTGGATGCTTTGCCCACGGCCGCAACGGTCCGTGCGCACCTGAGCGACTTCAACCAGCGTGTTGTCGAGGCGCGCCGTCAACTACTTGGTGGTCCCCCGGTCATCACCAAGTTGCGCAATATTGATGACGAGCTGCAAGTGTGGCGTGAACGCCGCGGTAGCCGGGTTCAGCCGCCTGTGGAGAGAACGATAGAACCCAAGCGGCGTTGGTGGACCCGGCGAAAGTAGTTTCCGGTTTAAACGACGAATGCCGCCTCACTCCCCGAAGGGTTGAGACGGCATTCGTACTAGAAAGCTAAAGTCTGAAGACTTTGAGGCTTACCAGGAAGACTTGGTGATGCCCGGAAGCTCACCACGGTGTGCCATGTCGCGGAAGCGAACACGGGAGATACCGAACTTCTGGAAGGTACCACGTGGGCGACCGTCGATCGAGTCGCGGTTGCGGACGCGGATCGGCGAAGCATCGCGTGGAAGCTTCTGCAGACCCAGACGTGCAGCCTCGCGGGCTTCGTCGGTTGCGTTCGGGTCAACCAAGGTCTTCTTCAGTTCGAGGCGCTTTTCAGCGTAACGCTCGACGATGACCTTGCGCTGTTCGTTCTTTGCGATCTTGGACTTCTTGGCCATGTCTTAGCGCTCCTCTCGGAATTCAACGTGCTTACGGACAACAGGGTCGTACTTCTTCAGAACCATACGGTCTGGGTTGTTACGACGATTCTTGCGGGTCACGTAAGTGAATCCGGTACCGGCGGTCGACTTCAGCTTGATGATAGGACGTACGTCCTTATCCTTCTTTGCCATATTAGAGCTTCACACCCTTCGCAAGTAGATCGGTCACAACAGCATCGATACCACGAACGTCAATGAGCTTGATGCCCTTAACCGAAAGGGTCAAGGTCACGTTGCGGCGCAGGGACGGAACCCAGTAGCGCTTCTTCTGGATGTTCGGATCGAATCGACGCTTGTTGCGACGGTGCGAGTGGGAGATGCTATGTCCGAAGGCCGGAGTAGTACCGGTTACCTGGCAAACAGCTGCCATGATCACTCCTTAGTTAGTTAGTAGTAAAATTCGGCGGTTCTCGCGCGCAGTGTCCTTACCGAAATAACGACACCACTTAGTGCGTTATGAGCCCCGCCAACCAGTGAAACACCGTTAATACTGCACACTAGGAAGGTAACCAGGCTGGGTGAGAACCAACCGAAGAGCCTTAAAGTATGTAAGTCGGTGAACTTCGTAACCGGTTGAGCAATTCCCCGTACTCAGGTGGTTACGATATTCGGTATTACGGGCTACGCGTACCCGCTGCTCCACCATCATGGCGGCACAACGAAACACGCGATTAACGCGTTATAAGAATATCTGGGATTGCTCAGAGAGCCAAATCGGAGGTCGGCTCGTCAAGAACCCAGTGATCCTCGTCCAAAACCTTAACAACCTTGCGAGAAATCCTCGCTAGATCCTTAATGTCCTTGTCATCTAAGGATTCTAGAAGAAGTGAGCGGACGGTTTTCACATGATGCGGTGCCATCTTGACCACCGCATCCCAACCCTGCTTCGTTAATGAGGCGATCTTCACACGCGCGTCTCCGGCGGACTGTGAGCGAATCACCCAACCCCGCTTCTCCAATTTCTTCACCACATGTGACAGTCGCGACAACGAAGCGCTGGTGCGCGCAGCAAGATCCGTCATGGTCAGTTCACGGTCTGGCGCCTCGGAGAGCATAGCCAGCATGTGATAGTCGAAGAGTGTAATTCCTTCGAGACCTTGTAGGTCCGAGTCTAAAGCTGCAGGGAGCAAAGACATGACCGTGTTCAGTCCCAGCCAGGCCGTTCGTTCTTCGGCAGTTAGCCAGTCGACTTGTTCACCCATGTAATTTCACACCATCCTTCGCTACCGCACCGGCAGTAAGTCGCATTGCCTCGTGGGAATACTCTAATCGCTAGAATGCTACCTTGTCGCGACCCAATTTGCTCGGCTCAAACCCATTAAGTATGCAGAGTTAGCTAATTTAGACATCAGGTTCAGCGGCTATAGCCCCACAGGTATCCCCGCCAGTAAAAGGAACCTTCACCATCGACAAGTAATCAATATGGCCTCATTGAGAGATTCGTCCACTTGACTGTCTTGCACTAGGAAGGTGAACAGCGGGTTAGCCCGAGACACAAGAAAAGACCCCTCGGTCCGGGTAATTGAGTGGACCGACGGATCTTAACTTGTCATGAACAGATGTTATCCCTGAGCTAATCGCTTGCGTCGTCGGTAAGCCATCACCTGTCCGACGATAACTACCAGCAAGGCAGCGATGAACATTGCCGAACCAATGACGTTTGCTTGGGCCGGTATACCGCGGGTCGCGGCTACGTAGATGAACTTTGGGAACGTCTGGAAGGTGCCGGAGTTGAAGTTAGTAATAATGAAGTCATCAAAACTCATAGCGAATGACAACAATGCGGCCGCCACGATCCCCGGCACAAGCAAAGGGAAGGTAATCTTCCAGAATGCCGCTCGGGGTGTGGAGTATAGGTCGGCTGCAGCCTCTTCCAAGCGTGGGTCAAGTGAAGAAACACGTGCTCTCACGGTCACAATCACAAAAGACATACAGAACACGATATGCGCGATCACAATCGTGGTGTACCCCAGTTCCCACCCTAAATTCAGGAACTGAGCCAGTAGCGAGGCTCCAAGCACCACCTCGGGGGTGGCGAGCGGAAGAATAATGAGAACGTCGGTCAGCTTACGAAAGCGGAATTTGTACCGCACCAACCCGATAGCAATACAGGTGCCTAAGGCAGTTGACACGATTGTCGCCACCACACCTACCTGCAAAGAATTGACCAAGGATTCACAGACGGCAGGCGCCCCACAGGGGTTTTGCCAATTGTCGAAGGTGAATCCGCGCCATTCTAGATTTGTGCGTCCGGCGTCGTTGAAGGAAAACACGAAGATATACGCGATAGGTACCAGCAGGTAGACGAAGGCCAGCCCACCAATAGCAGGAATGATCCAGCGCCCTATTTTTTGTTTCATCATTGGCTCCTACATCAATTCCTTGGTACCGAAACGCCTGATATAGAGGGTGACGAGTATCAGGATGGATAGCATCAAAACGAAACTCAGTGCCGCAGCACCCGGGTAGTCGATGACCTTGAAAAATCTTGAATCGATCACCTGCCCGATCATTGTCGTGTTTCGGTTGTTGCCCAACAGTGCGGCGTTCACGTAGTCACCAGCCGCCGGAATGAAGGTCAGCAGCGTCCCGGCAAAAACTCCGGGGGCAGACAGCGGCAGGGTCACTTTGAAAAATGATGTCATCGGGCTGGCATATAAATCACCCGAGGCCTCTAAGAGCCTGGTGTCTAAACGACCGAGATTCGCGTAAATCGGCAGCACCATAAAGGGCAAAAAGTTATATGTCAGGCCCGCTACCACCGCGAAGGGTGTTGCCGTCAGATGCCCGTCGGCGGGAAGAACCGCAATCAGCTTTAAGGTTTGCGCCACCCATCCTTCATCGGCCAAGATTTGCTTCCACGCTTGGGTGCGCAGAATAAAGCTAGAGAAGAATGGTGCGATCAGCAAGACCAGCAAAATTCCTTGAAGCAAGCCATGCTGGCGTAAACGCACCGCGACCAAGTAAGCCATGGGGTAGCCAATAAGTAAGGCCAGTACCGTGGCAATAAGCGCGAAGCCAAAGGAACGAACCAGCTCGGACCAGTACGCACTAAGCACCGTGACATAGTTGCCAAATTCTAGGGCTGGAACAAATTCGCCAATTTCCGCGCCTTCGGGTCTGGCGTATAAGGACATCGACAACAGTACGATCACCGGAAGGGCAAAGAACAGAAAGAGGACCAGCATCCCCGGGACCACGAGGTATACCCCGGTACGTCCCTTGCGGCGTTCTGCCTTGATCTCTTCCGCGCTACGTAAATCGGCGATTTTCCCCTTTTTGGTCATCACCATTTTGCTCATGTCTGATCCACCCCGGCATCAACTACCTCGTCACCGGCCAGTCCAAAGGAGTGAGCGCTGTCCCAAGAGAGGTACACCGTATCCCCCATTTGGGCAGGTTGTTGCCCACGGTTCTGCGAGAAGGTTCCGATCCGTCCAATGTCTGGCACCTCGATCAGGTACTCCGTGGTGGTTCCGGTAAACGAAACATCAATGACCTGACCGCTCAACTCGTTGTATCCCGTTGATTCTTGGGGTGCCTCACGATGTAGGTGAAGCTTTTCTGGTCGCACACCAATGACGATGTCACCCTCATGCTGCACTGCCCGTTCGACGGGAACCAAAACCTTGCAACCGGCGGCTTGCGCTTCGATGAGTCCTTCTTGTTGCCCCACCACATGAGCGCGCATGAGATTTGATTTGCCTAAGAAATTGGCCACAAAGGCTGTCTTCGGCAACTCGTAGAGATCACGAGGCGCACCCATCTGTTCGATGCGTCCTTCATTCATCACCGCAACAACATCAGCCATGGTCATGGCTTCTTCTTGGTCGTGAGTGACATGGATAAAGGTCAAACCGACCTCGGTTTGAATCGCTTTGAGTTCGAATTGCATCTGCCGACGCAACTTCATATCTAACGCACCGAGAGGTTCGTCAAGCAGCAACACCTGAGGACGGTTAACTAGCGCCCTAGCCAACGCGACACGCTGTTGTTGTCCGCCTGAAAGCTGCTCGGGGCGCCGGTTGGCGAGGTGGTCAAGCTCCACCATTTTTAGACCTTCCCGGGCCTTTTCCATTGCTTTCTTGTCTTTTTTCCGTTTGAGTCCAAAGGCCACATTTTCCAGCACGGTCATATGCGGGAACAAAGCGTAGGACTGAAAGACGGTATTCACTTCACGCTGGTGGCTAGGCAACGAAGTGACGTTCTTACCCCCGATGAGAATTTCGCCTTCGCTGGGCGCATCCAATCCGGCGATCATTCGCAGAGTTGTCGATTTACCACAACCCGACGGTCCCAATAACGCAAAAAAAGTTCCCGAAGGGACGGTGAGGTCAAGGTCTTTCACTGCAATGAACTCAGCAAAGCGCTTGGTAATGCCTTTAAGTTCTAGGTCCGCGCCTTCGCTGCGTGGCGGTACCGCGGGATTCCGGGATGTTTCTGCGGTGTTGGCACTCATCACGTTCTATACCCCAATTACTTCTTGGAACTGGTTTTGGAAGTCGTTTTCTTCCTCCACGCTCAGTTCTCGTTCGGTGCTTGCGTTGTTCAAGAATTCTGCGGTAGGGAAGATCAACGGATCGTTGACTAGATCCGGGTCAATTTTTTCCATCTCTTGCTGTGCGCCTACCACGGGGCACAGATAGTTCACGTAGGCAGCGACTTCTGCGGCCACATCCGGCTGGTAATAGAAATCCATCAGCTTCTCCGCGTTTTTCTTATGCGTTGCTCCAATGGGAACAGTGAAGTTATCTGACCAAATCAATCCACCACGCTCAGGCATGATGAACTCCCACTTATTGCCCTCTTCGTAGTTCAGCTGCGTAATGTCCCCCGAGTAGGCGATTCCTGCTAGCGCATCGCCGGAAATAAGATCCTGCTTATACGAGTTGCCCTTGACCTGTCTGATTTGGCCGTTCTGAATGTTTTTATCGAGTATTTCTAAAGCTCCGGCGAATTCGTCCTGTCCCCATTGGCCGGCGATATCTATGCCTTGGTCAAGTAGGAGAATCGGAATCGTGTCACGCATTTCGTCCAAAAGCGTCACCCGCCCCTTGAGTTCTGGACTCCACAGGTCTTCGACGTTTCGTAGTCCTGTGGGGAAGGCTTCCTTGTTCCACACCAGACCGGTGTAACCCGACTGCCAGGTTAGTGATTTCGTACGTCCTGGATCAAAGCGAACATCTTTCAACTCGGGGAGCAGATTTTTGATATTTGGAATATTTGCGTGGTCTAGTTCTTGTGCGTATCCCAGACGCATCACGCGTTCGGTCATCCAGTCGGTCAGCACGATCAGGTCCTGACCGATGTCTTGTCCGGCCGCAAGTTGAGATTGCACTTTGCCGTAATAAGAATCGTTGGAGTCAATGTCTTCGACGTATTTCACGTCCAGGCCAGAGGACTTCTTAAATTGTTGCAAGGTTGGGTAGTTTTTCGCCTTGTCGTCATAGTCCAAATACAGTGTCCAGTTGGCCCAACGAACGAGTTTTTCGGTGTCAGAAAGATCTGTCGCGGGAGCTAATGAAGCCGCGGGGGAACTACTGGCACCCTTAGTGCCGCAAGCGGTGAGCAATCCAGCTAGCGCGAGGCCGGCAGCGCCGGCGAGTACCCCTCGACGACTCGCCTGAGCTTGCCCAATAGCTTGGGAGAGTTTCATCCGTTGATCGTTAAGGGCACGTTGGCGTGACATATATTCTTAGGCTCCAATCGCGCTTTGGAATTCGCTACCGAGGGTAGTTTCTTCCTCGGCGTCCAAGGCTCGGAAGACATGAGCATGGCTGAGGTCATCTTCTGTTGGGAAAATTAGTGGGTTATCCACCAGGCTCGGATCAATTTTTTCCATCTCTTCTTTGGCTCCGATGACGGGACAAATAAAGTTCACATAGGCGGCGACCTCCGCGGCCACCTTCGGTTCGTAGTAGAAATTGATCAGCTTCTCGGCATTAGCTTTACGTGGCGAAGCGATAGGAACCATCAAGTTATCGCTCCACAGCGTGCCGCCGGCCTCGGGAATCACAAATTCCCATTGGTCATCATTTTCAAAGTTCATCTGCACTATGTCTCCGGACCAAACAATGCCTGCGATAGCATCACCAGAGATGAAATCCGACTTGTACGAATTGCCCTTGACCTGGCGGATCTGACCATTTCCAATGTTCTTGCGCAGATCTTCTAGGGCGGTACCGAATTCGTTCTCACCCCATTGACCGGTGATATCTACCCCATGGTCAAGCATCAGCAACCCCATAGTGTCGCGCATTTCGTCGAGCACGGTGACCCGCCCCTTGAGTGCTGGGTCCCAAAGGTCTGAAACATTTTTCAGCCCCTTGGGGAACTTCTTTTTGTTCCAGGCGATTCCGGCGTAGCCGGTCTGCCAGGTGATCGAGTTCTTGCGGCCTGGATCGAAGTCAACATCTTTCAGATCAGGCAAAAGATTTGCAAGGTTCGGGATGTTTGCGTGGTCAAGTTCTTGGGTGTACCCCTGACGAATGATGCGTCCGGCCATCCAGTCGGTAAGCGTGATGAGGTCCTGACCAATATCTTGACCCGCTTTGAGCTGCCCTTGGACTTTGCCATAGTAGGTGTCGTTTCCATCAATGTCTTCAACGTAATTAACGCTGATACCAGTCTGCTCTTTGAACTGGTCAAGAGTCGGGTAGCTTTTGCTCTTCTCGTCATAGTCAAGGTACAGCGTCCAGTTTGCCCAGTTCACCGTCGGATCGGTATCGGAAATGTCTTTGACGCTGACTGCTGACGCTGAACTTCCACCACTTTTGCCGCCGGTTCCGCAGGCTGCCAAAAGACCACCCAATCCCAAAGCGCCAGCAGCTCCCAGAACTCCGCGGCGTGACATTGAGCGTTGGCTCATCGCTTGGACCAGTGCGCGGATCTGTGGATCTTCAGGTAGTTGTCGTCGCTGAGGAGACATGATTCCGTCCTAACATTGAGGGCTCAAACAGTTTGGCGACTGTGACGCGCCACACAAGATATCAATGACGTTCATAATGTCAGCTCTCCGCCAGCGAAACAAGAGATTCACACAAGTATCGATGTTAAATCTGTGTTTCTAATGCTGGAAACAATAAAAAATTACCCCTTTCGCAACTGGATCAGTAGATGTATGGTCGGTGCTATACCCAAAACGACGACAGTTTTTGGGTGGCGCCTATGCATCGAAAGACCCGGGAGGTCGATAACGGATGACCCTGCCACCGCATAATCACGTAGCGGCGACTATCGACGAAATTTCTAAAGAAATCATCGAGCAACTGCAAGAGGATGGGCGACGCTCCTATGCAGCCATCGGCAAAGCAGTGGGCCTCAGCGAGGCCGCGGTTCGTCAGCGCGTGCAGAAATTGGTGGACAGTCGAGCCATGCAAATCGTTGCGGTAACCAATCCATTGGAGCTGGGGTTCACCCGGCAGGCGATGATCGGAATAATCGCCTCAAGCGACATTAACGCCACGGCAGATCGAATCGCAGAAGTACCCGAGGTGGACTACTGCGTAGTGACCGCGGGAAGCGCCGACATCCTGGCCGAAGTAATTTGCACCAGCGACGAGGACCTCTTGCGCGTAATCAGTAAAATTCGCGGCACCGAAGGCGTTGTCAGCACTAGTACATATACGTATCTTTCACTGAAAAAACAGGAATACAACTGGGGAACACGATGAGTAAAACTCCACGCGGTACCGATCGACAGCAAGCTGCCCGCGACCATCTATGGATGCACATGGCACGTCATTCAGGCCTTCACAATGGTGGGACCGTGCCAATTATTTCCCGCGGTAGTGGACATAAGATCTATGACGATCAAGGCAAAGAATATATCGATGGGCTCTCCGGGCTCTTTGTTGTGAACGCCGGGCACGGGCGTGCGGAACTAGCCGAAGCGGCAGCAAAACAGGCAGAAAAATTGGCTTTTATGCCTCTATGGTCATACGCCCACGAGCCTGCAATTGATCTCGCCGAACGCCTAGCGCACTATGCCCCAGGAGATCTCAACCGAGTCTTCTTCACCACCGGTGGAGGCGAAGCAGTTGAATCGGCTTTCAAACTGGCCAAACAGCATTTTAAGATGAAAGGGTTCCCGGGAAAAACGAAAGTTATTTCCAGGGCTTTGGCCTACCACGGAACCCCGCAGGGTGCTCTGGCGATTACTTCCCTGCCGGATATGAAGACTCCGTTTGAGCCGCTGGTTCCGGGAACCTTTCGAGTTCCAAACACTAACTTCTACCGGGCTCCGGAAATGTTTGCCGACAACGAAAAAGACTTCGGGCTCTGGGCTGCGGAGAGAATTCGTGAGGCCATTGAATTTGAAGGTGCTGATACCGTCGCTGCGGTGTTCTTGGAACCCGTTCAGAATTCCGGCGGCTGTTTCCCACCACCTCCTGGCTATTTTGATCGTGTCCGCGAGATCTGTGACGAGTACGATGTCTTGCTCGTCTCAGACGAGACTATTTGCGCCTTTGGCCGCATCGGTTCGATGTTCGCGTGTAACGACTTCGGCTACGTCCCGGACATCATCACCTCGGCCAAGGCACTGACCAGTGGGTATGTTCCATTAGGTGTCATGGTGGTTTCAGACAAGCTCTTTGAGCCATTCACCACGGGCGACACCACTTTTTACCATGGTTACACCTTTGGCGGCCATCCGGTGGCTGCGGCCGTGGCGATGGCGAACCTTGATATTTTTGAGCGCGAGGGGCTCAACGATAACGTCAAGAACAATGCCGATAACTTCAAAGCGACGCTAGATAAGCTCAAGGACCTCGATATCGTGGGCGACGTGCGCGGGGCTGGCTACTTCTACGGAATTGAACTGGTCAGGGACAAGAACACCAAAGAAACCTTTAACGATGAGGAATCCGAAAGGTTGCTGCGTCAGTATCTCTCCCCTGCACTGTGGGAAGCAGGGCTGTACTGCCGCGCAGATGATCGCGGCGATCCGGTGATTCAGCTGGCTCCACCACTGACCATCGAGCAACCAGAATTTGATCAGATCGAATCGATCCTGCGCTCAGTTCTCAAAGAAGCGGCAAATAAGATCTAGCGAAGTTTCAGATATTTTCAAGCAACAAAGCTGGCGGTCGCCTCCCCCACAGGGAGGCGGCTGCCAGCTTTATTTTTCTGCGGAAATTTAGCGCTGCAGTGCCGTTCGGGCCGAGGCCAGACGATTCAACGCCAACGCTCCGATCAACAAGCCGAAGTCACGCAATGCGACGTCAAAGTAGCCAGGAAGTATCAGCAAGTTCACGATGATCCCCAACAACCAGAGGCTCACCACCACCGAACCGAGCTTCGGGCGCAACGCCACCAAGATACCGGCCGCAATTTCCACAACGCCTACGGCGTACATAAACAATTCTGGCGACACCGGGATGATGTCAGTTGCCAGCGGTGCGAGGCAATGGGTCCAATCGGTGAGCAAGTTGAAAAACTTGTCCAGCCCAAACAAGATCGGCGCCACCGTGAAGATGGTTCGCAACAACAAGAATGCTTGGTGCTCCAACGCCTGCGACCGCAACTCTGAGGATCCAGCTGTTATTGAAGACATGCTGACCCCTCCTTTCTAAAAGTAGTAATCACAACTTTAGAACCAGTAAGCTTCTAAGTCAACAAATGCCAACTTTAGATTTAGACTGTCTCTATGCAACTCTTTTCTCGAAAACGTTCGGTCCACGCCGTCTCGGCATTGGCCGATCCTTTGCGGGCAAAAATCTATGAATATCTGCGCCGCACCACCGAGCCAGCTAGCCGTGACGCGGTCGCCCAAGCACTAGATCTGCCCAGAAATACCGTGTCCTTTCAGCTTGAACGCTTAGCGAAAGAGGGACTGCTGACCTACGAATTCCGAAAACTCGGTGAGACTAGCGGCCCCGGCTCCGGCCGGCCTTCAAAACTGTATTCGCTGGTCACCCAGGAAATTGAAGCCAGCGTCCCACACCGCGAATACACGTTGGCTGCCCACATCATGGCACAGGCCATCGAACGTGCCACACGAGAGCAACGTCCGGTCAATGAATTGCTCGCCGAGGTATCCCGCGAGTCAGGCCAAGCCTTAGCAACCTCCAATGAGTCTCTGGACCAGATGCTCACAAAAGGCGGATATCTCCCCGAGACTGACAAGGCTGGCTCAATTCATCTGACCGATTGCCCTTTCCATCAGCTATCCGCACAATTCGCGGACACCGTATGCATGATGAACCGAGAACTTCTTGGGGCCGTCGTAGAAACCAGCGGCGCCCCTTATCAGCCTTGTCCGGTATCACCTGAAGCTGGGCACTGTTGCGTGAGGTTGGACCCCACATCCAATAAATAGTCGCCCAGAAATTCTTGCCGAGCACAGAAACGGTTACTGCCCCGCGACCGCTGTTGCTTACCTCGGTCTTTGCAGGGGTTTCGTTCTTCTCTATCCTCTCCGCAGAATCAGCGCTAGGCTTGGGCCACCAGTGGTCAGGCGAGCATGCCACCAGGGCAACAACGCCTGGAATGCAAAGGATCTGCCATGAGCCCGAACCCGGAACCCGTTAGTACCAATGTTGACGCGGCCAGCGCCCGAGAAGTTGCCGAGGCCTCCCGTGAACAGACGTGGGAACGTCCCAGTTTCGCCAAAGGTATCTACATGGGCGACGTGGACTTTTCGCTGATCACCCCCATTCCAGTTCAAGATGCCCAATCCGCCGCACGTGGCGAAAAATTCCTTGCGCAACTAATTGCTGTGCTCGATGGGTTCGACGCATCGCGCATCGAAGAAGCTGCCCGCATCCCCGCCGAATACATCAAAGCGCTACGCGAGGTGGGCGCCTTTGGAATGAAGATCCCCGAAGAATACGGCGGATTGGAGCTGAGCTTGCTTGATTACGGGCGGGCTTTAATGCGAGTAGGTTCGGTCTCCCCAGCCATTGGTGCATTACTTTCGGCTCACCAATCAATCGGTGTACCAGAACCGGTCAAAAGTTTTGGAACGTCAGAACAAAAACGCACCTATCTTCCGCGTTGTGCGGCCGGCGAGATCAGCGCATTCCTACTCACCGAAAATGATGTGGGCTCTGATCCAGCCAGACTAGGTACTTACGCCACGCTCAGCGAGGACGGAACCCACTACGTTGTGGAAGGGTCCAAGCTCTGGACCACCAATGGTGTAGTCGCCGACTTACTCGTCGTCATGGCGCTAGTCAAACCACATGAGACTCAAGGAGCCGAACCCGCAGGCAAGGGCGGGATTACCGCTTTTATCGTGGAGGCAAACAGCGCCGGCATCACCGTAGAAAATCGCAACGCTTTCATGGGACTGCGTGGAATCGAAAATGGCGTGACACGGTTCTCTGCGGTGCGTGTTCCGGTAGAAAATCGATTAAGCCGTGAGGGTTCCGGGCTGAAAATTGCGCTGAGCACCTTAAATACCGGTCGATTGTCGATTCCTGCCATGTGCGCAGGAGCAGGAAAATGGTCCACCAAAATTGCTCGTGAATGGTCAGCAGCCCGAGTGCAATGGGGTCTACCCGTAGGTAAGCACCAAGCAGTTGCCGCCAAGCTTTCCTATATGGCAGCAAGCACCTACGCTCTGGAGGCGGTCTTCGAGCTGAGCGCGAGCCTGGCAGACGCAGGCATGAAAGATGTCCGAATCGAAGCAGCTCTCGCCAAGCTCTACAGTTCCGAGGTCTCTTGCAAAATTGTTGATGAGCTAATTCAGATCCGTGGCGGTCGTGGATACGAAACGGCTGCCTCCCAAGCCGCCCGTGGAGAACGAGCGGTGCCCGCCGAACAGCTACTGCGCGATTTACGTATTAACCGAATCTTCGAAGGTTCTACCGAAATCATGCATCTACTGATTGCCCGCGAAGCGGTGGACGCACACTTGCAAGCAGCAGGAGCTCTGGCACAGGCTGGTTCCAGTCTTGAGGATAAAGCCCGAGCCGCCGTTGATGCATCCGGCTTCTACGCCCGGTGGTTACCCAAACTTATGGTCGGAGCCGGAACCGTGCCCGGATCATTCTCGGATCAAGGCCCACTGGCCAAGCACCTACGCTTTATTGAACGCAGCTCCAGACGCTTGGCACGGCAAACTTTTGCTGGGATGGCGCGCTGGCAGGCCGGTATGGATAAACAACAAGTTTTCCTTGGCCACATCGTTGATATCGGTGCCGAGCTTTTTGCAATGGCAGCAACAATCACTAAGACCTTGTCCTTGCATGAGGCTGGAGCACCCGAAAGATTCTCCGCAGAGACGCTCGCACAAGCGTTCTGTGAACAAGCAACCAAACGATGCGAAGAACATTTTAGGCACTTGTGGAACAACACCACCCACCGTGATGAACAAGTTGCGTCAAAACTCTTGAACGGAGATTTTGAATGGTTAGAGGACGGCGTGCGCGATGTTTCCGAAAATACCGGTCCATGGATCGCTGAGTGGTCAACACAGAGCATGCCAGATGCACGCAAACCGTATAGCACTGAAGCATGAACCCCGAGCGGAGATTAGCTTTGGGAAAATCTGCTGCACGAATAGGGCGACGCTCAACGGAACCCCGAGGTCTCCCTCGGCATTTCTCGCAGCTGCGAAGCCTGGTTTTGCTGTTATCCATGCATTCGGTACCAAAGCAACGCAACTTGCAGGCTCGCCCTAGACTCGGCGGTTCCCAGCGAAACGCCAAGCTTGTCTTCCAGTTTCGTCAGCCGGGCGTAAAGCGTGGGACGAGATAGGTAGCTTTCCTTAGCTAAGGTGCTCTTGTTGCCCCCATGGTTAAGAAACAGCTCCAGCAGTTCAAGTCCATCTGTGTCCATTGGGGAAAGCAATCCAGATAGTTCGGTGAGCGCGAAACTTCTCATTCGTGCATCCTGCCCCATGGCAGAAAGTACTCCGCGTAGACGCAGATCCGCAAAACGATAATAGGGACGGGCGCGGGTGGGAAGGTTAGGGACAATCTCGGCCACGTGTGCGGCCTCTTCTAACCGGCGAGCGCTAGCAGCAATGCTGATCTCCTCCGCTGCGACCCCGATGGCAATGTGCGTAGTGAGCATTTCGGTGAGTTGGCGGGTAAAACGTTGCAAGGCGTTGGCTACCAGTTGTTTGGCGGATACCGGCACAATGACTGCAAGGCACCCAGAGCGCAGGGAGCCTGCAAGTACTCCTACTCGCATGTTTTCTGCCACTTGGTCAATCACTTCCAACACTTCTCGTTCGCGAAGTTGCAGGTCTGTGGGGCTGTAATTTTCAGCTTCGGCAAGGGCGATGACTAGTGGTACATAGTGCGATCCGTTATCTAAGCCGAGAGATTGGGCGCGGACAGCGACTTCTTTGTCCGTATATGAATGATGTTGTTGTAGCTCATGCATCATCGAGGTGCGTGCTTGATAGAGCAATTCACGTTGGTCACGCCCGGATAGCCGGGCGATAGTGAGTGTCTGTCCGGCACGTTCAAGAACCAGGGCTGCGTTATGTTCATCGTCTAGTTCATCCGGGACGATTAACCGGCCCCAACGGTTACGCACCGCGCCTACCGGGGTTTGCAGCCAGTTTTCGGTGCCGTGCCCTCGCCCGGTTTGTTCCGCGTAGCCAACAAATTTTGAGCGGTTCATCCAATGTGCCAGCACCGATTCGGCACCGTACCCGGCTCCAGCGTGAGCCAGCACGTGGTGGCGTACGTCTTCGAGGACTACCGGAGCACCAAGTAGTTCGGAGGTGCGTTCCACGATGCGTTGCTCATCAGCTTCATTGAGCGATAGTTCGGTGTAGATTTCGTGGACGTTGCGAGAGAACTGCACGGCGGCCAGTTGCTCGGAAACAAGCCGTTCGTGGATGACCTCGGTGATCTGCACAAAACGTACCTTTTTACGCAGGTGGATTACCGGTAGTTCTAGCCCCTGTACGGCGTCGGCTAAATGTTTTGCCAGCCGAGAGTTCGGATTCCCTGAGTCAACTAAAAGTTCCACAATCACCCCGGCGGCACCAGCTTGGGCAAGTTGACTCATAAACGAACGCAATCGTTGCGCTGTTGGTTCCACATTGCGTAAGGTCGTCAGCACCACTTCGCGTCCAAAGAGCAGATCAACGTTGTCTGCCGATTCGGTGACATGGACCCAACGAAGGTTCACATCTAGATTTTTCTCCCCGGAGAGAACCAGCGGATCCGCGTCTTGAACTACCGGCAAAGCCAAGACATCACCCATGGTCAAAGACCCCGCGGTTCTTGTACTCATCATTCACACCTTTACAGAGCGTAAGTATTACTTACTAAATCATGACACATTGCATGTGTCGTCAGTCATATTGGTGACGCAAGATGGAGTCAGATATCAATTCACGCTTTGAAGGGAAGATCCATGACGACTACTGTCACCGAAACTCTGCAGCACTGGGTTAACAACGCTCCATTCACCGGTGAGGGCGATACCCGCACCGCCAAGGTCTACAATCCAGCTACCGGTGAAGTAGCGCGCGAGGTGGCTCTCGCTTCGAAGAACACCACCGAGGCCGCAATCGCCTCCGCACGCGAAGCATTCCCGAAGTGGCGTGACACCTCACTGGCTCGCCGCACCGCCATCATGTTCAACTACCGTCAGTTGCTTGCCGAACGTAAGGGTGAACTGGCAGCCATTATCACCGCCGAACACGGCAAGGTGCTGGACGACGCATTGGGCGAAATTGCCCGTGGCATGGAAATTGTCGAGCTGTGCTGCAACGCCCCTTACCTGCTCAAGGGCGAATACTCCGAGAACGCTTCCACCGGCGTGGATGTTCAGTCCCTGCGTCAGCCGGTAGGCGTCTCCGCCATCATCTCGCCATTCAACTTCCCTGCAATGGTTCCCCTCTGGTTCTTCCCGGTAGCCATCGCCTCCGGTAACACCGTTGTTCTCAAGCCTTCGGAAAAGGATCCTACGGCTGCACAGTGGATGGCAGAACTCTTCGCAGAAGCTGGCCTACCCGAGGGGGTACTAAACGTTGTCCATGGCGATAAGGAATCAGTGGATACCTTGTTGACCGACCCACGCGTGGATACCGTATCTTTCGTTGGCTCCACCCCTATCGCTCAGTACGTTTACTCCACGGGTACCTCCCACGGCAAGCGTGTTCAGGCCTTCGGTGGAGCGAAGAACCACATGCTCGTGTTGCCAGATGCAGATCTAGATCTAGCAGCTGATATGGCGGTGAACGCCGGATTCGGCGCCGCCGGTGAGCGTTGCATGGCGATTTCCGTAGTGGTTGCACTGGAAACCATTGCCGATGAACTAGTCGCTAAAATTGCCGAACGTGCCAAGAAGTTGCGCGTAGGCGATGGAACACGTGGTTGCGATATGGGTCCGCTGATCACCGGTGAACACCGTGACAAGGTCGCCGGATACATCGAGCAAGGCATTAGCTCCGGCGCGGAGCTGGTAGTTGATGGTCGCACCGGACAGCTAGATGCCGACGGTAACGGATTCTTCCTGCACCCAACCCTGTTCGACAAGGTCGGTACCGATATGTCCATCTACACCGATGAAATCTTCGGCCCAGTCCTGTCGGTAGTTCGGGTAGAAACCTTCAACGAAGGTATCGACCTGATCAACGCTTCGAAGTACGGCAATGGCACCGCGATCTTCACCAATGACGGTGGCGCCGCCAGACGTTTTGAGAACGAAATTCAGGTTGGCATGGTCGGCGTCAACGTGCCTATCCCGGTACCGGTGGGTTACCACTCCTTCGGTGGTTGGAAAGCCTCGTTGTTCGGTGACCAGCATGCGTACGGTCCGGAGGGCTTCAAGTTCTTCACCCGCAACAAGGTCGTCACTAAGCGTTGGCTTGATCCGAGCCACGGTGGCATCAACCTCGGCTTCCCGCAGAACGATTAGTCCGCATCCCTTCTCAGTGGTTCCAGTAGAAAGAACTAGATTCATGACCGAGCAGCTCACCACCGAAATTTCGGTGGAAGAGATTGAGGCAGGCAAGCGTGCCTACCAGCTGGACCGCGACCACGTATTCCATTCGTGGCAGGCCCAGGGGCCCTTCGCTCCGATGACCATCCTGAAAACTCAGGACTCTTATGTCTGGGATGGCGAAGGACGCCAACTGATCGATATTTCCAGTCAGCTAGTGAACACAAATATTGGTCACCAGCACCCCAAGGTCATCACAGCCATTCAAGAGCAGGCGGGCAAGATCGTAACGATTGCCCCGCAGCATGTTAACGACGCACGTTCCGAGGCAGCCCGGCTCATCGCCGAACGAACCCCAGGTGATTTGAACCGGATCTTCTTTACCAACGGTGGAGCCGATGCGGTAGAACACGCCATTCGCATGGCACGGCTGCACACCGGGAAACACAAGGTGCTTTCCGCCTACCGTTCCTATCATGGCGGCACTCACCTCGCGGTGAACGCGACCGGAGATCCACGTCGTCATGCATCGGATCATGCCACCGACGGGGTAGTGCACTTCTTCCCTGCTTACCCCTACCGTTCCTACTTTGGTTCAACCACCGAAGCCGAGGAAACCGAGCGGGCCCTGAAGCACTTGGAAGACACCATCATCTTGGAAGGTGCCTCGACTATCGGCGCGCTAATCCTCGAATCGATTCCCGGCACCGCCGGAATATACCTGCCACCGGCAGGTTACTTGGCGGGGGTATGGGAGTTGACCCGTAAATACGGGATCGTTTACATCGCCGATGAGGTCATGGCAGGCTTTGGACGTTCCGGTGAATGGTTCGCGGTTAATCACTGGGATGTCACCCCAGATCTGTTGACCTTCGCCAAGGGAGTGAACTCCGGCTATGTTCCACTAGGTGGTGTGGCGATCAGTGAGGCGATCTATGAGACCTTCCGCGAGCGTCAGTACCCTGGAGGCCTGACATATTCCGGGCACCCACTGGCCTGCGCTGCGGCGGTGGCGACCATCACCGCAATGGAAGACGAAAATATGATCGCTAACGCGAAGCGTCTAGGCGAGGAAATCATTGGTCCCCGTCTCGAACGTTTCTATGCCGACCATCCGTCGGTCGGCGAGGTTCGTGGCACCGGAGTGTTCTGGGCCATTGAGCTGGTGAAGAATCGTGAAACTCGTGAGCCATTAGCGGCCTACGGTGGCTCGTCAGCTGAAATGAATGAAGTCGTCGCGGCGGCCAAGGCAGCCGGTTTGTTGCCGTTCGCAAACTTCAACCGGCTGCACGTGGTTCCGGCCATGAACATTCCCGACGAGGTTCTTATCGAGGCACTCGATCGTCTGGAGCAGGCGCTCTTTGTCGCGGACAAGTTTGTAACCGTCTAGCGATGAGCAATATCAGGCCCGGAGGAAGCACATATTGTGTTTCCTCCGGGCCTTTTAGCATTTTCTTCCCTACTAAGACCAGGACCTCAAAGTGATCCCCTCCGAGCTCAACGAGTCCACCGCGTTGCTGCTGAACGCGCACCCGC
The DNA here is from genome assembly GCF_002332285.1 of Glutamicibacter sp. BW77. Lineage (NCBI taxonomy): Bacteria > Bacillati > Actinomycetota > Actinomycetes > Micrococcales > Micrococcaceae > Glutamicibacter > Glutamicibacter sp. BW77. The sequence continues at coordinate 50,330 of NZ_NRGT01000057.1, forward strand.
AAGCTTCCACAGATCAGCAAGCTTGCCAGCAGGCAAGCATTGACCGTTCCGGTTATATCCCGGAAAGCTTTGCCGATGGGGTGATCTTTGCCCAAAGCATCGATGATGTGGTGTTGGCGATGAGTTTGGCTCATGAGCATGGGGTGAAGATCGTTCCGCGTGGGGCTGGCACCGGTCTGGCTGCAGGATCCTGTGCACAAGCCGGCGAGGTGGTGCTCGATTTATCGCGGATGAACCAGATCTTAACCATTGATCCTGTAGAGCAGCTTGCCGTAGTCCAGCCTGGAGTGCTCAATGCTGAAGTAAACCGGGCGGCCGGAGAACATGAATTGTTCTACGCTCCAGACCCAGCAAGTACCGCAATCTGCTCCATTGGCGGAAATATTGCCACAAACGCGGGCGGCATGTGGTGCGCCAAGTATGGGGTGACCCGCGAGTCCGTACTCAGCCTGTTGGTGGTGTTGCCCGATGGCCAGCTATTGCGCACCGGACGTCGCACCATCAAGGGTGTAGCCGGGTATGACATGAACGCCTTGCTCATTGGTTCGGAAGGTACCTTAGGCATCGTGGTGGAAGCGGTACTCCGCTTACGTCCCAAACCCCGGTTCACCTCCACCATGGTTGCCTACTTCGCCGATGAAAACACCGCCGCGCAGGCTGCCTCGGCGGTCATCGCTGCCCGACTACAACCCTCGGTACTCGAACTGATGGACGGCAAATCTCTGCGGGCGATAGATGCAGCGTTGGGGACCGAACATCAACAGCGTGGTGGAGCGTTGTTATTGGCGCAGACCGATGGTTTTGGCGCACAACTGGAGATGCAAGCGCTCACCCAAACAATTGCCCCGTTGGCCAGCCATGTTGAACTTGCCGAAAATGAAGAAGAGGCCCACGCCCTGATCGAAGCGAGACGCCAAGCGATCCCAAGCATGGAGTTACTGGGCACGGTATCGATCTGCGATATCGGTGTGCCACGCAATCGTCTTGCCGAAGCGTTCGCCGGGTTACAACGTATCGAAGCCGAGCGTGGCGTAGAAATTTTCACGATTGCTCACGCAGCGGACGGAAATCTACACCCAATCATTGTGGTTCCTGAAGGGCAATCCATTACTACGGGGGCCGCGAAACTTGCGTTGGCTGACATGTTCTATCTGGCTAAGGAATTAGGCGGGACGCTCACCGGAGAACACGGAATCGGGTTACTCAAGCAGGACTGGCTCGCCGAGGAAATTGGTGAGACTTCGTTGCAGTTACAGCGACGGCTACGTGCGGTCTTTGACCCTCAAGGAATTCTCAATCCAGGCAAAGCAATCTAACCCCGAGAAATCTAAATTGGTCGTGCGGGCGGCGAATACAAAACGGCCCGCACAATCAGGCATTTGAGACATCAGATAGTGTTTATTTGCTCTAGCTAACTAGCTTTATTCTCGTTAGAATAATGCGATGGATGCCAGTAAATTCGCCGATGTCAACTTCGTGATCCCACTGTTTTATCTGGGCGTTGCAGTGGTTTGCTTGTTGATCTTCATTCCCCTGTTCATCCATGGGATGCTACGTCGGCGAAAGTTCTCCACCCTGGTAGACGGCTACCAAACTTACGCATTACGTTCCTCCATTCGCATTGAGCTGATCGTCGCTGCGCTCGTTGCAGTCCTGACCATCGTGTTCCTCGCCATGGGTATTACCGGTTATTTCGATTCAAGGAATGACTTGGAAGCTAATATTCAGCTTAAATACAATCCCACCCATCTTGAGCTGGGGCCGTGGAATGGTTCATCGGCTACCGCTGACCTCACGCTGCCAGACGGTACGGTCTTTGATGACGTTGAGGTTATGCTCCAAGGCTCTGGAGAACCATTTATCGAAAAGGTTTGGTACCACGAGCGCGACAAACGTAACCAGTAGTATCCCAAAACTAGCGAGTATGTAATACTGATCCCCGGATCTAATTTGCGCACCATATGAAGCGCCTACACAAAAGGGGAAAAACACGATGATGGGTATGAATGGTGCACCGGTAGGTGATCCGTTTCAGCCTCACCTGCAATGGGGCCTGAAAGCGTCCTTCGTAGGATATATTTCATCGCTACCCGACGGGCGAATCGAAGCTTCCAATGGTGTCTGGCAAGTTGGAAACAACCTGGCTTTTCCGGTTTCCAACCAAACAGAAGCCCCCGAGGGAGAACTTCATTTTAAGGGCAACGTCTCGTTTGAAGGACACGGCGGGATGATGAAACTGGATCTGATTGAACCGCACATCGAAGAGCATGGTGACAAGATTCTACTCAGCGTCGCAGATCAGTCCGGTACCCGCGCACCGTTGGCCGAACTAACCGAAACCACGGTGTCAAACGCCTTCGGCTTAGTCAAAACCCGCTTTGAAGCACGACTCACCGAGCAAGGCTCGGTTCTGTTTAACGGTCAGTATAAGGCTGGCCAAGAGATGGAACCAGTAGAGATTGTCCTACGTAGCTAATCGCTAGACGTTAAGGACGGGACCGCAACTGTACCTAGTTGCGATCCCGCAATTTTTAACCCATATTAGCCTTTGATTAGCTGTGGCTGTGCCAGCGATTTGAGCTCATCCGGGCCAAATTCCAGCCCATAACCTGATTGTTTAGCCCCACCAAAAAGTGCCGGGACTTCTTGCTTCTACCCTAGTCAGGCGTTTTGGTCCTGTTCCAATGAACGCAGGTAGGCAAGCCCGGGGTGTCCTTCAAGTCCTTGCTGCCCGCGTAACGCCCAGACGGCGGCTACGGCAGCATACAAACCACCGGTACCACCGAGCATCAGTGGCTGTGTATCCGGGAATTGCACGATCATCGTGCCAGTTGTGCTGTCGATATCCATACTGATGGCTCCGCTGAAGTAGAAACTTAACCATGTTCCGTCGTGTCGTCGGCAGAGCACTCGATGGTTCGTTACGACAGCTAACACTTCCTGCTGCTCACGCCACTGTTCTTTCGCTAATGCGTCAGCCTGAGTTCGACGGGCTTTGTTCTCCATCGCCATGGCCAGAACGCCAACGGCAACTAAGGTTGGATGCCCCATCAAGAAGCCAGAACTCTGTGAGTAGGTGACATCTGAACCATAGAATCGGGCGTAGTTGGCATTAGCGGCGCAGAGCGTCTGTTCGCTTTGCCCCATGACGACGTCCCACGGCGGGTTTTGCGGTTTGCAAGTTCCGTCGAAAAGATCACCAGCCAGCTGAGCTGCTGCGACCTGCGCACGCGCGAGCTCTGCCCTTTCGCTGATGATCACCTTTTCCGATTTTGTATAGCGTCCTTTGGATCGGCAGAATGCCCGCCAGGCAAGACGCATCTTTCCGAACGATGTTATAAAGAAGAAGAGCCCAAAGCCGAAAATGATGAATGACCCGAAAGCCATTCCTGCTAGCTCTGTGTTCTCAATTTTGTTGGTCAGCGAAAAAGCAATGAGCATAGAGAATCCCACTGGCAATGAAGAGAACCAAGGCAACGGCCACTCGGATAATCCACGGTGCATGGCGTTTCCAAGTTGAGAAGTTGTCGTATTCCATTTCCTTGAGCGTTGATAATTTGCCGCGCAAACTGGCCAGCCCTTCTGTAATAAATTGATCTGCCCAACTGGTTTGAATAAGTTTATTCGGGTTACTCTACGATTTCTTGTTATTGTTCCAATGTTGCACGAAGGTTCTGCGAACCGCCAGGTTGCCTCTCTTCCCGAAAGAACTCGAAGCTCGGCGGACCTGTTCCTCGGTGAACACTTGGCCGATGTACCTCTCGAACAGGACCGTGGCTTGCAGGGCAATGACTTCAGCGTGGTCAAAACCGGCTTCTCGGCGGCGCTCACCGAGGCTGGTTCGAAGCTGTTCAACGGCCAGTACCGCGGGCCAGCAGATGGATTAACTTGAGGTTGTGCTGCGCGGCTCGATTCCGCCGAGTGCCGGGCCTTCGCTTTCTCTGCCTTCTGATATCAGCTGACTTGACTGTTTTTCTTCCGAAAACGACGTAGGCTCGGGTTATGTCGAGTGCCCACGTATCGAAGATCAGAATTCTGGCTGGGTTGAGCATCGTGTTGATGATTTTGTCATTCATCACGGCGCATTCGTGGTTTTTGCAGATCATCACGTTGGGCTTAGGCGCATCGGCGCTGATATCGGTTTTTGCGCGGTTACGCCATACAAGGCGCACGGATGCCGGCAACCAGTCGCTTCTGCTCCCCGTGATCGCCATCTCCGCGACAGCGGCATTCGTCTTCCGATTCTTCGTCTTATGGGCTTCCTCAAGGCCTACACGGTACGCCGATTACATGCCCGAGGGTGGAGCTCCGGTCACGAATGGAATTGCGCTGAACACCCAGTTCTTCCAGCTGACATCCCTAGGATTGCTTGCACTCTTGCCTGTGATCTACTTCGTCCTGCTGCTGACGACTTTTCGTGGAAACACTGTCACGGACAGGGCGGTTACCGCCAGCTAGTACGACTACCTCTTTTAAAAAATCAGGATTTCCGCGAGAACTCGGAAGCGCGGCGGACCTGTTCCTCGGAGAGCGCTTGGCCGGTGTACTTCTCGAACTGTGCCGCGGCTTGCAGGGCAATGACTTCGGCGCCAGTGATCACTTGCTTGCCGGCGCTACGCGCTACGCGGATCAACGGTGTTTCGCTCGGAAAAGCCACGACATCGAATACGCTTCGGGCTAAGCCTATCTGCTCGGCACTGAATGAGAATTCTTCTGACTGCGCACCGACCATGCCCAGCGGTGTAACATTCACAAGGATCTTGTGTCCCGGGGCAGGGTCGACGCCGGCAAAACCGTAGCCGTATTTATCAGCCAGGGCTTGACCGGAACCTTCATTGCGAGCCAGCACGGTCAGGTCGCGGAAACCCGCTTCGTGGAAGGCCGCAACCACAGCCTTGGCCATTCCGCCGGAGCCACGGACAAGCACACTGCTTCCTGGATCCAGCTGATGGCGTTCGATGAGCGTCGCGATCGCTTCGAAGTCCGTGTTGGAAGCAACCAGTCGCCCACTGGCATTCACGATGGTGTTCACCGAGTCGATTGCTTTGGCCGAAGACTCGATCTCGTCGACCATTGCCATAACATCTTCTTTGAACGGCATGGATACCGAGCAACCGCGGATGCCCAAGGCTCGGACACCAGTAATGGCACCGGCGAGGTCGTCGGTGGAGAAGGCCTTGTAGACGAAGTTCAGCCCGAGTTCTTCATACAAATAATTGTGGAACCGGGTGCCGATGTTAGACGGTCGACCCGATAACGAAATGCATAAGGTCATGTCTTTATTCAAAATAGGCACGCGTTGCCCTCCAAATATTGCTGCCGGTTCACATCCCAATATACGTGGGGATCCGTGGCGCACACTTTCACGAATCGGCATTGGCGGTTATCCTCTTGGGCTATGACCAAGGAACTTGATGACGGCCCGTTCTTCCACGGCACCAAAGCCGAGCTGCAGCTTGGAGGTGCATTGACTGCCGGATTCCCGTCGAATTACCGTCCGGAAATAATCACGAACCGTATCTAATTCACGGCGCTTGTCGATGAAGCAGGGCTGGCGGCTAAAATCGCGGCGTGGACGGTATCGCCCATGTCTACGAGGTAGAAGTAGAACCGACGGGCGCGTATGAAGACGACCCTAACGCGACCGATAAGGATTTCCCGGGCAACACAACTCGCTCCGATCGCAGGATCGCACTGGTACGCGTGATCCGCGAAGTCTATAACTGGACGCGGTTGCGTTCCGAGGCCTTGCAGGCTTGGCGCGAGAGGATTCCAAGAATCAGCGACGGTCCAGGCGCTGAAGTCATTAATTAGGGATTGGGCGTTTGCGGGCGGTGCCGATGCCTTGGACAGCATCGGGCACCGCCCGAAAATCTTCGCGCTCGGCTACGCTCAGCCCTTGATTAGCTGCGGCTGTGCCAGTGATTTGAGCCCATCCAGGCCAAACTCCAGCCCATAACCTGATTGTTTAGCCCCACCAAAAGGAATCCGTGGATCGATAGTTCCGTGCGAATTAATCCACACGGTTCCTGCTTGGATCCGGGCAGCCACCGCGAGAGCCTGCTGTCGGTCCGAGCTCCACACCGACGCACCCAACCCGGTCTCCAACGCATTGGCATGCCCAATAGCCTCTTCGACATCCTTCACCTTGATGATTGGCAAGGCCGGGCCAAACTGTTCCTCGGTCACCAACCGGTTCTGTGGATTTATGTCCGCGATCAACGTAGTTGGGTAGAAATACCCCGGAGCTTGCAGATCTGGGTTCCCGCCGAGCAGCACCTTGGCGCCGGAATCAACCGCGTCTTGGACTAGGTCCGCCACAATGTCGAACTGCGCCTTATTCTGCAGTGGGCCGAGCACGTTATTTTCATCCAGCCCCACGCCCATAGGCATTTTAGCAGCCACGTTGGTGAGCGCTTCGCATACCTGGTCATAGATTGCTTCGGGAACATAGAGCCGTTTGAGTGCCGCGCAGGTCTGGCCGGTATTGATGAAGGCGCCCCAAAACAGGTCTTCTGCGATTGCCTGTGGATCTGCATCTTCCAACACGATTCCTGCGTCGTTTCCGCCTAGTTCCAGGGTCAGTCGCTTGACCGTATCAGCCGAGGAACGAATGATGGCTTTACCCGTTGGGGTGGAACCGGTGAACATGATCTTGCTAATGAGCGGGTGTGAGGAAAGCTTCTCGCCCACGTCGCGTCCTCCGGCGACAATATGCAGCACGCCGGCTGGCAATACTTCATTGAGGATATGACCCAAGGCAAGCACCGACAGTGGGGTGTACTCACTGGGCTTCATCACCACGGTATTTCCCATACGCAACGATGGGGCCAGCTGCCAGATGGAGATCATCATGGGCCAGTTCCACGGACCAATGGCGCCTACTACGCCTAGGGCTCGGTAGTGTTTGGTTGCGTACGTTTCCCCGTCATCGACCACTACTTCTGGTTCGATATCGTAAGCGGTGGCCGCGCGTAGCCAGGCAGCTGCTCCCCCGACCTCAAATCGTGCGTTTGGCCCATTGAGAGGTTTGCCCTGCTCGCGCGACAACAGCTGCGCTAACGCTTCAGCGTTAGCCTCAATATTATCGGCTGCCGCGTTAAGCAAGCGTTTACGTTCTTCATGACCAAGCGCATCCCAAGCAGGTTGGGCCGCGTGGGCGGCGTCAACCGCTGCCTCAAGATCTGAGACACTGCCTTGGGCTACGCGTCCCACCAATTCACCGGTGGCCGGGTCAAGAATTTCTGTGCCACCTGTTGCTGGCTGAATAGCCGTCAATAATTCTTCTGCGTTTGAGTACGACATATGAGAGCTCCTTTAGTGCTGAGAAGTTGAGACGACGGGAAGAATATCTTGATCCGGTTCTGCATTGGGTGTGCGCGAACGCATAAACAACGCCAGCACCCAACCAATGAGTCCGGGCAGAATCACGATGGCTTGCAGGATGTAACCGAGCATGCCCGGTTCTTCCATTCCAAGCAAGAGATCAAAGTTAATGACAATCTGAGCAAAGACATAGATCAGGGCTATGCCAGATAAGAGTGGGGCAATTACCCGAGTGAATACCGAGTCCTTGGTCCGGTGGCGGATGAAGTAGCCGATCACCGCGAAGGAAGTCAGCGCCATCAGTAGCACCAGTCCGTAGGCGGCAGAGTTCGTCATCCATGTGAACATGGTAAATACGATGTACATCGGATCTTTACCCGTAGAAATCACCGCGAAGACCAAGATCACCACGACGGCCAATAACGACTGCGCCAAGGAACCAGCTACCGGTGCATGTGTGGTCCGTGAGGTACGGGCAAGGAATTTTGGAAGTGCTCCACCGCGTCCCATGGAGTAAAAGTACCGAGCTATGACGTTATGGAATGCCAGCAGCGCGGCAAACAAGCTGGTGATAAACAGGACGTTAGCCAGATCCACAAACCAGGCCGGCGTGTGTGCGCTGAAGAAAACGAACAACAAGTCCGGCCCAAATTCGGCGGTGGATCCCATGACGTTGGAAGCCCCTTCTCCTACCGCTACAGCAAAGGCCGAGAACGCATAAAAGCACGCGATGATGATGATCGCGATCATGGTCGCCCTGCGGGCGGTCCGTTTGGGATCTTTGACCTCTTCGTTGTAGATAGTTCCTGATTCAAACCCCATAAAAGCGGCAATAGTAAAGGCCATAACCGCACCCATTCCGGGAGCCACTGCATCGCCAAGGTTAAACGCGGCTTCCGGCTGGGGAGCCTCCGGCGCCAGGCTGAAAGCCATGATGTTGTAGATGATTACGACCAGAAATTCTGCCGCCACCACGAAGCCCAGAATCTTGACGGAAAAGTCGACTCGGTTCATGCCTAGAAAGCCGACCACGACCCAGGCCACCAACGCCATAACCCACCAAGGGATCGAGGTGCCCATCAACCCATTACTGAAGGAGGACGCGGCAAACCCGAACATGCCATAAATGCCAATCTGCATCAGGTTGTAGCTGACCAGCGCGACCATGGCGGCGCCGACGCCCAGAGCCTTGCCCAAGCCTTCGGCGACATACGCGTAAAAGGCTCCGGCATTTGGGATATGCCGGCTCATCGCAGTGTATCCAACGCTGAACACCAGCAATACAGCTCCAATGAGCAAGAAAGACAAAGGTACTGAGTCCATCCCGGTAACCGCATAGTTCGTTGTCACCCCGCCTGCTACCGCGGTAAGCGGTGCGCTGGCGGCAATGATCATGACGACTAATGCGGGCACCGTCAGTGTGCGTTGTTCCAATCCCATTTGATCCCCCAATAAGTAAGTATTGTGTTTTCAGGATCTCGTAGCCGCCACGTTTTTCCTTGGCCTTGCGTGCACGCCGATTGCCTTCGAGTGCAGATCTTAACTACGGAGCTTAAATGGTCTGACGATATCTTCCGGGGGTCATCCCAAATTCTCGGGAAAACATCCGACTAAAACCTGCAGCGTCACCAATTCCCACACGGGCGCCGATACTTTGCACGGAAAGTTCCTTGAGCATTGGGTCGTTTAGCAGTCCAGAAGCTTCGGTTAGCCGGCGGTGACGGATCAGCGCCGCAACGCTCAGTGGTTCATCGGCGAATAAGGCATGCAAGCTGCGCACCGAAATGAAATGTGCGGCTGCGATGCGCGCTGGGCTTAGTTCCATTTCAGACAGGTGCGCATCTATGTATCTGGTGATGCGTTCGCGCTGATTATTCTTGGTATCCGCATGATTTTCGGTTCCCAAGGCACCGCCTAATGCCGTGGCCAGTAAATCCACGGTGTTGCGAGACAGTGCAGATCCGCCAAAATCGTCCCACTGCGAGAGGTTCTTCCCTAAATGACTGAGCAATGGGGTGACGGTCCCAGAAAGTGGGTGAGCGCTTTTGAGTGCGACTGCCGTCAGCTGTCCGACCTGTTGCTGGGAGAGCCGAAATTGTTCATGCGGTATCAGGGTGACCATAATCGAGGCTGGTTTTTCAAAGGCCAAGGTATATGGACGCTGAGTGTCGTAAATAGCCAGATCCCCAGGCGATAACAGGGTTTCCCGGCCATCTTGGATCAGCAATCCATGGCCTTGGATCTGATATGAAACTTTGTAGAAAGCGCCGTCTCCACTCGTGGTGAGCTCTTCGGTGCGTCGTACCGCGTGTGGTTTGGCTTGGATGCGCATCAGCCCGATGTCACCAAGCGTGTTGGTGCCAAGAGTGGCAGCAAAATGTCCGGCGGTGACCTGTTCACTGCGCAGTTTAACAAATGCGTCAGAGATGAGCCGCGACCATGCGGTGAACGAGTCCACGTGCTGAAGTTGATACATGCGTTCCCTCTCCGCCCAGGACGATTATGTGCCGAGCATCACGATCGAGGGTACGCCTAACGGAGGGAAATGTCACTATTTTCTGCACGCGGAGAATTTCCGCTTAGCGCGCCGTCGCGATGTACTGCAGCGTCTCAAGCCGATATTCCAACTGACCTTCAAGGGAGGAGGGAGTGTTGATCGCATTATCGAGCACGCTTCCGGCCTGCGCTCCCATCAAAAAGTTAATCAACGAGTCACGCGCAGCATTCGCTTTCGGGTGTCCGGTGCCGAGTAGCTGTTCTAGCCAGAAATCAAGTAGGGAGCGCCAGCGGTCCATAGTGCCGGCGTTTACCGCCGCCAAGTGCGGGTCCCCCAGCGCTAGATGCCAGAAGTGGACGGCTACGCGGGCCTCATCGCATCGCAGTTCATCTAGTGGGAGCACTTCACGAGCGAAAGCGGCAATCGCTTCTAAAGCACTCAACCCTGAGGTGGTGCGGGCAATCCGCTTCTCCGTTGACTCGGCGACATAGTTGAAGGTCGCGGCCAGCAAGGAGTCCCGTGTCGGGAAATAAGGCTTCAGGGCGCCATTGGAATACCCAGCAGCAGCCGCTAGGTCCCGAAGATTAAGTTTCTCAATTCCTTCGCGCGCGATAAATCGCCAGGTGACCTCTACGATCTCACGGCGGCGTTGGTCATGGTCAACAATTTTTGGCATGCCTCAAGCCTAGCCAACATTATTTTTGTTGCATTGATGGGTTGCGTCACATTCCAGTCACGCGTATTCTCTACAAACAGAGAATAATAAATGTTGCAGATCACATTCAAATGCCGAAGGAGTTCGTCATGCCCACCACGACAGCGACCGATTACACCCTGCTTAGCGAAACCGAAATTGGTGCCGCAAAACAGCTTTTGATCGACAATCAACTATTCACCGAGCACACCCGCATTGCGTATTTGGGTCTAGAAGATCCAAGTCATCAGCGTGCAGGTCGGCATATTCGAGTCATGCTTCTAGACAAGATCACCAATTCCCCGAAGGATATCGAGCTGAACCTCAGTGAAAATTCGGTGACTTCGGTTGTTGATTTGGACTCAGCGTTGGCAGGTCAGATGCCGGTGTTGCTCGAAGAGTTCGAAATGGTGGAATCAATTCTTGCTGTCGATCCACAGTGGATAGCCGCCCTCAAAAAGCGTGGCCTCACACCGGATCAAGTACGTGTGGCCCCCTTGTCGGCAGGCGTTTATGCCGAGGAATACCCGGAAGAATCTGGTCGCCGCATCCTACGTGGTCTCGCATTCCGTCAAGACTTCGCCGAAGATTCGGCTTGGGCCCACCCGGTGGACGGGCTGGTCGTTTACATTGACACCATCGCCGGCACCGTCGATCAACTCTTAGATCTGGAGATCGTACCGGTTCCCGAGACCCACGGAAACTATACCGACCCCGAACTGACCGGGCCGCTTCGCACCACGCAGAAACCTATCGAGATCACTCAGCCCGAAGGAGCCAGCTTCACGGTCAGCTCGGGTAACCATGTTGAATGGGAAAAATGGTCACTGGATATCGGCTTCGACATGCGCGAAGGACTAGTACTCTACAACATCGCCTTTAACGACAAGGGCAACGATCGCCGTATCTTGGACCGGGCCTCCATCGCCGAGATGGTAGTTCCTTACGGAGACCCGTCACCTGTGCGCAGCTGGCAGAACTACTTCGATACCGGCGAATACTTGATTGGCCGGTTGGCCAACTCACTAGAGCTCGGTTGTGATTGCCTCGGAGAAATTCACTACATCTCACCGGTAGTCACTGATGCAGACGGAAACGCCCGGACAATCACTAACGGGATCTGCATGCACGAGGAAGACGCCTCGATTCTGTCCAAGCACGCCGATGATTGGTCTGGGGTGAAGTACACCCGTCGCAATCGCCGACTGGTCATCAGCTTCTTCACCACCGTGGGCAACTATGACTACGGTTTTTACTGGTACCTCTACCTCGATGGCACCATCGAATTCGAGGCAAAAGCCACTGGTATCGTCTTCACCTCCGCAATGCGTGACGAGCGTTTTGCTTCGGAAATGGCCCCGGGATTGGGAGCACCCTTCCATCAGCACATCTTCGGCGCTCGTTTGGACTTCGCACTGGATGATGGGCCAAGTCAGGTCATCGAAGAGGAAGCCGTGCGACTCCCAATCGGCAAAGAGAACCCGCGCGGTAACGCATTTAGCCGTTCCCACACGGTGCTTGGCACAGAGAAGCAAGCAGTTCGCGACGCGAATATGCCCGCTGGACGTACCTGGGTGGTCACCAATCCTGAATCAAAGAACTATTTAGGTAAGTCCGTAGGTTACAAGCTTTTGCCACAGGGACTGCCAACCTTGCTCGCCGCTGAAGGATCTTCGATACATCAACGCGCAGAATTCGCGTCCAAAGCATTATGGGTGACCAAACGCAATCCGGCGCAGCGCTACCCAACCGGGGACTTCGTCAATCAAAACCCCGGTGTGGAAGGTATCGGTTCGTGGATTGAAGACGATAAGAATATTGATCGTGAAGAGATTAGCTTGTGGCACACCTTCGCGTTGACACATTTCCCCCGCACCGAAGACTGGCCCATCATGCCGGTAGACACTGTCGGCTTCAAGATCCGCCCGGAGGGATTCTTTGACCGCTCACCCGCACTGGATGTTCCGGAACCCGCCAAGCACGGTTGCTGCTCCACCGAGGCGGAGTCTTCCGGTGGATGCTGCTCCGCTCAGGGATAAATCTCAGAGCTTCAGCACGAAGGTCCTGATAATCGCAACGTGCTTGCTGGCCGCCGCGCACCTGGGGTTACTGGTCATGGCACCACATGGGTTGGGCTGGAGTTTACTCATCCTGGTGATGACATTCTGGTGCCTAAAATGCGCTCGCGGCGTCCTCCAAGGCGAGTCTGTACAAGCGTTAATGCTGATGAGTGCGCTGATGGCATTGATGCACATCATCATGGTCCTAGGGCTTCCCGGAGCAGTGGCTCATCATTCGACATCCTCAGCCTCTCACCACTCAGCGCAAGCGATCCCCATGCTTGCGGTTGGTGTTAGCGAGCTCGTACTCACGTTCTTTGCAGCGACCATCCTCAACCGTTCGCGAATACGAAGCTCGGACCTACTGGATGCGAGGTAGAAATTTTGTGTGGCCCAGATTACTTCTGGGCCACACGCGTTTGACCGTTCCAACAGACACATAGGCATCTCAAAATATCTCTTGACCTACCTCACAATCCGGGCTTAGATAAGTAATGAATGACGTTCACTACGAGGCAAGTACTTCCGAGAAGAGGGATATCCGTGGCCAGCCACTGGCTATCGAATCATGCCCCGGTACGCTTCACTTCCCGGCACGGTGCTATTCATGGACAACGAGCTACGCAAGTTACTGCGTTTCTCAAGACCCAAATCCCCGTCGTCGCCTTGTGCCCATTAGTCGTTCCACTGACGTTACCGGCCTAACTATTTTCCGCCCGTAACAAGCTGAGGAACACTAATGAGAAACCCCAAAACTCTGACATTCGACCGGCATGAAGCCAATGCATCGCCCGAGCACATCAAGAAATCGCTAGAAAGCGCGAAGCACGGTTCCTACTGGCTGGATCATGCACAACGCCCCGAAGCGACCTCCGCTTTGGAATCAAACACCGAGGCAGATCTGCTCGTCATCGGCGGGGGTTACACCGGCCTGTGGACCGCGCTACAAGCCAAAGAGAGAGATCCACATCGTGATGTAGTACTCATCGAGTCCCACCGCATCGGATGGGCCGCTTCAGGACGAAACGGTGGATTTTGTGAAGCCTCGTTGGTTCATGGGGAGGCTAATGGCGCAAACCACCTACCGAAAGAAAACGAACTACTTGGCCAGCTTGGGACCCAAAACCTCGATGAATTCCAAGCCACCGTAGAACGTTACAACATGGACGTGGACTTCACCCGTGCCGGTGTACTTGAGGTAGCCACCGAGCCGCATCAGGTTTCTTGGGTCGCTGAAGCCGCAGAATCGGACGGGATCGAATTCCTCGATGCCGTTGCAGTGAAGAAGCTGATCAACTCCCCCGATTTTCTGGCCGGCTCGCTAGACCGAAAATCCACCGCGTTGGTTCACCCGGCAAAGCTTGCTTGGGAGTTAGCTAGAGTTTGCCGCGAACTGGGAGTGCGGATCTACGAGCACACCCGAGCGACCGAGCTAAGAGATACAGGTACCCACGTCCGGGTTCTGACTGAGGCCGGACAAATCATTGCGGAACGCATCGCCTTAGCCACCAATGTTTTCCCCTCCCTGCTCAAACGTCACCATGCGAGGGTGATCCCCGTATATGACTATGCGCTGATGACCGGACCACTGACCGAAGAACAACAGCAAGCTTTAGGCTGGGCCGAGCCCGTAGGTCTGGCAGATCTAAACAATCGATTCCACTACGCCCGCCCCACCATTGATTCGCAAGGAAAAACCCGGATCCTCTACGGTGGCTACGATGCTGTGTATCATTTTGGCGGCCGGATCCGTTCGAGCTATGACAGTAGCCCTGCCACCTTCGAGAAGTTAGCGGCCCACTTTTTCGGTAGTTTTCCGCAACTCAAAGATGTGAAGTTTTCTCATGCCTGGGGCGGCGCTATAGATACCTGCTCACGCTTCTTCTCCTTCTTTGATCTGACTCACGGAGGAAAAGTTGCGTATTGTGCTGGGTTTACCGGCCTTGGCGTTGGAGCCACTAGGTTCGGCGCCAAAGTCATGTTGGACCTGCTCTCAGGAGCTAAGACTGAACTGACCGAGTTGGAAATGGTCCGTACGAAACCATTGCCATTCCCACCGGAACCAGCGGCCTACGTGGGAGTTCAATTAATGACCAACCAGCTGATCAGGGCAGATCATAACGAAGGTAAACGTCCGGTCTTTTTAAAGGTCATGGACAAGATTGGCATGGGATTTGATTCCTGATGACTGATTCGCACAAACCGCAGGCATTACTTGTTGATGCCAATACTTTCGGCTTGGATTCCACTGCCGTCGAATCATCACAACAGCTTGGTTCAGTACAGACCAGCTCCGGGTTCTATGCAGTCGGTGAGCTAGACGAAACAGAAGTAGGCATCTGGGAGATGTCTATCGGTGCCATAAAAGATCTCGAATCCGATGAGTTCTTTGTGGTGCTCAGCGGGGCCGGAATTGTAGAGATCCTTCCGGTTGACGGCTTTCGCAGCCAACATCTCGAACTATTTCCCGGCGCACTGATCCGGTTGCATGCGGGGATGCACACCGCATGGAGGGTCACTCGAAAAATTCGCAAAGTTTATCTCAGCCGGTAATGGCGCTCACTACATTTTAAGGAACGGTAGAACATGTCAGGCTTCAAATTTTCGCACGGGCACCAGTTCATTAACGGCTCCTGGCTACGCGGAACCGGTGAGGTGCTCAGCAGAATCAATCCTGCCACCGGCGAACTACTCGAGGAGATCGATACCGCTAGCCTCGAAGAAGTTGACCAAGCGGTCCACGCGGCAGCCGAAGCCTTTACTATCTGGTCTGCGCTCACCCCTGCTGAACGCTCTGATCATCTCTTAGCGCTGGCCCGTGAGTTGCAAAACCAAGCACAGGTCTTAGCGGAGGTGGAAATCTCGCAGACTGGCAAGAGCATGCGGATGTCTACCGAATTTGATGTCCCAGGTTCGATAGATAACGTGAACTTTTTTGCCGGGGCTGCCCGCCACCTCCAAGGACTGGCGTCCGGTGATTATGCAGGTAATAGCACCTCCTTGATTCGCCGGGAGCCACTAGGTGTGGTGGGCTCCATTGCTCCATGGAATTACCCGCTGCAAATGGCGGCCTGGAAAATCCTGCCGGCCATCGCCGCAGGAAACACCATTGTGCTCAAGCCCAGCGAGCTGACCCCGGGGACAAGTCTGCTCTTCGCGCTCGCTGCTAAGACCGCTGGATTGCCAGATGGAGTGATCAACGTCGTGGTGGGAAGTGGCAGCAGTGTAGGCCAGGCATTGGTAAGGCACCAGCTGGTGAAGATGACCTCATTTACCGGCTCCACACAGGTCGGTTTGAAGATCATGTCTATGGCCGCGGAGACTGGCAAGCGGGTGCATTTGGAACTTGGTGGCAAAGCGCCTTTTGTGGTGTTTGATGACGCAGATATTGAAGCAGCTGCCCATGGTGCGGTGGCCGGTTCGACAATCAACGCGGGGCAGGACTGCACGGCAGCGACCCGGGCCTACGTTCATTCCTCGGTTTTTGAGAAGTTCACCGGACGCGTGGCTCAGTTGATGAGCCAAATGGTGGTTGGCGATCCGACCGATCAAAATACCGATATGGGAGCACTTATTAGCGAGGCTCATGTGGAGAAGGTTTCTTCGATGGTGGCACGCGCTGTGGATGCCGGTGCAACGGTACTATCCGGAGGCACAAAACTAGATGGTCCGGGTAATTTTTATCGGCCGACATTGCTGGTCAATGCCACGCAAGATTTAGAAATCGTACAGCAGGAGGTCTTCGGTCCGGTGCTGGTCGCCTTACCGTTTGAAACCGATGATGAAGCTATCAAGCTGGCTAACGATACACCGTACGGTTTAGCCGCGAGTGCGTGGACCAAAGACATCAACCGGGCCATGCGTGCGAGCGCGCAAATTCAGGCCGGCTGCGTGTGGATCAACGAGCACATCATCATTGTTTCGGAAATGCCCCATGGTGGTTACAAAGCTTCCGGAATGGGCAAAGACATGAGCCAGTACTCATTTGATGAGTACACGAACGTGAAACATGTATTGATCTCGCACGATACCGCTGCTCACCGAGACTGGCAGAACACCGTATTTCTCCAGCGTTAAACGGATTCCAACAGCTGGCCCAGTTTTTTGGTTGCCTGACCGGGTGAGGTCGTGGCGAAGAAATATTGGGCCAGCTGTTTCTGCCGGCCCGGTACCCCTCCCTCAGCTAGTTCTGCCACACGCTGAGCCAGCCCATTAGGGGACTCCAAAAGTTGTTCATGTGGCAGGCGTTCGCGAAGTTGCGAGGGACGATGGCCAGTGAGGAAAAGCGGAACGTTGAGCGCGACCGCGTCGTAGGCCATCGCGGAGGTATCGCAGATTGCAACGTCGGCCCAGACCAAGGATTGGCCCGCATCAGCTATTGGATCTAGTTGAGCTGCGAAACGGGCGCGTAGCGCGGTAATTTCTTTTTTCATCTCTGCTGAATGATCACCGGTTTTCGGGTGCGGGCGGAAGCGCACCTCAAACCTGTTGTCCCCCTCGAACTGGGCCAAAATACTCTCACCCATCTTCATCACCGATGAATAATCCATGGTGGCAGAGTCACCCTCCCATGTTGGAGCATAGAGCACCCTGGTTTGGGTTGCGGGCAGTTCGGGGGTGAGCGCGTCCAACTGCGGGCGCCCAATCTGCACTAGGTGTTTGGTATCGAAGCGAGCTATGGATTCAGAAATTCGTTCCACCGCCGCCGGCCCTGCCACGCAGGCATAATCATAGGCTTTGAGCTGGTTCGAGACCATTGAGGCCTTTTCGCTCTCGCCATGATTTAAGTGAATATGCGCTGGTCCGTTGAAGCGCAGCATGGTGAAGTTACGTTGTGAATTATTCACATAGCTGATGCTTCGTGTGCCGAGCTTGGTTAGCAGCGTCTCGATTTGTTCGATGGAACGAGTGAAAAATACCGGAAGCTTGCTGGCCTTTAATAGTTCACGGGCCGACAAGGCATCCATTACCACCACGCCTACCGAATGACCTTGCGCGGCTAGTCTTTCGAAGGTCTCAAGCCAGACCCCTAGTTGGTAAAACTGTGCGGGCGCTTCGGCGAAAAATAAGACATGCTCCGCCGCAGTCAGTTCTTGGCCCGCCTCGGTGATCTGCGAACGCACCGCGCGCTCCGCGAATATTGATCTGGCGCGACCAGCAACTTGATTGACTTGAGTGGTAATCGAAGACATACCTTCAGTCTACGTAGTGATTACCCGTTGATCGCGGAGGACAAAGCATCAATATTTTTCTTCATCCACACAAGGTAATTTGAGTCATCGGTGATTGTTTCGCGGAAGTCCACCACGGGGACTTGACCGGTCTCAGCGTTTGAACGTAAGGAGGCGGTCTCCGCCCCTTCGGTCTGCACGTTGTAGGCAAGAACGCCAATCTTGCCCGCCTTCAACGAATCGCTGAGCTCCTTGAGCGACAGCGGAGCAATTCCTGCGCCGCCTTCAACTGCTTCACTGAGTCCGGCAGGGGTCTTATTTTTCATTCCAGCATCTTCAAGCAGGTGGAATGGGACCGGTTCGGTCATCGCGTAGGTGCGTCCGGCAAGCTTCGCAGCCGTGAGCTGCTCACGTAGATCCTTGATTCCTTGAACAAAAGTATTGGCATTCGCTTCATAGTCGCTCGCGCCGTCTGGGTCGGCATGTCCCAGCTCTGTGGCAAGTTCGGTAGCTAGTGCCTGCATTGAGTCCAAGTCGTACCAGATATGTTCGTTGTATTCCGCGTGGTCATGGCCCGCATGTTCATCCGCCGCGTGCTCATCTGCAGAGTGCTCGTCCGTCGCGTGTTCATCATGCGCCGACTCATCGCCGTACTCCTTGGCCACCGGGGAAGAATCCACCGCATGGATCAGATGGACTTGGTCCGCTTTATCTGCAGGAAGCGAGCTGACCAGGGAGTCCATGAACTGGTCATACCCTCCGCCGTTGGCCAGCACCACTGACGCTTTGGAGACGGTGAGTTTGTCTCTGGCGGTTGGTTCATACGAGTGCGGATCCTGAGCTGGAGAGGTGATGATTTCGGTAACCGCAACGTGTTCGCCTCCAATCTCGCGAGCAATCTGCCCGTAGACGTTTGTCGTGGCCACTAACTCTATTTTCCCGTTAGCCGAGGCTTCGCCCGAACTTGATGTTCCCGAAGCATCATCAGTGGCGCATCCGGCCAGAAGCAGCCCGGCAAGCGGGATCGCTACGATTGAGGTAAATAATCCACGTTTTTTCATCTATTAGTCTCCATTCACACAGCACGCTATTGAGAACTATTCTACATTAGTTTTGAGAATCATTCGCACTTAGCTTTGCTCGGCGCCCTGACGACACACTGGCTTTCCCGTGAGCGCCACCCGTGCCAGTCGCCTTGACGACTACTACGGCGATGGCTGTAGTCACCGGAATCGCAAGTACCAAGCCAATGGAACCAATAAGAATTCGAATCACTTCTTCTGCCATTGAACCAGAGCTCAAAGTAGTGCCAAAGCTCTGGTCGCTGAGTGCCGCAATCGCGAGAATTGGAAGGGCCGCGCCGGCATAGGCGAAGGCAATTGTGTAAACGGTCGAGGCAATATGATCGCGCCCGATGCGCATCCCCTTGAAGAATAGTTCCCTGGCGGTGGCATGTGGCGCGGTCTCAGCCAGCTCCCATACGGTGGCCGACTGGGTGATGGTCACATCATTGAGCACGCCCATACCACCGACCAGCAAGCCGCAAATGAGTAAGCCAGGTAGGGAAATCTGGGGTACCACCGTGGACAGCGTCATCGCGTGTTCATCGTTCGCGCCCGTTAGCGCTGCGGCATCTGTCAGCCACACCGCAAGTCCAGCTGTCACCGCCAAACCAAAGAGTGTGCCCAATAGCGCTGTCGAAGTTTTTGCGTTAAGTCCATGAGCAAAATACAACGCCACAAACATAATCGCTGTAGACCCGGTCAGTGCGATCAGTACAGGATTTCCGCCCTCCAACAGGGCAGGCACCATGAAGATGATCATGAACGCGATTCCGCCCACAAGCCCAATAACCGCACGCGCTCCGCGCCACCCGGCCACCAGCACCACGACCAGTCCATAAGCCACGGCTAACAGTGACATCGGTAAGGTGCGGACAAAATCCACGAAAACATAGGGGCTGCCGCTATCAGATCCCACCGCAGAAAGATCTAGATATCGAATTTGATCTCCCGGCCGGGCCTCGCGAGAGTGCAACTGTTCGGGCGGAATCTCTAGCGCAATTTCGGCTCCGCCACTATCGGGCATCAGGTAGGTGACATTGCATTCCAGTGTTTTACCGCCAACTTCTTCAAGTCCCATACTTGAAGGGCAATCCTGAATTAATGACCTTGTCACCGTGCCCACCTGCATACTTGCGCCACCGGTAGTATCCATCGCCCCGTCCAAGGCAAAACGGTCATAGTTGCCTTGCGGCCACAGCGCAATCACCATAATTAGGGCCAACGCACCCACCGGGGCTAACAATGCCCACAAAATAATTGATGCTCGGCGTCTCCTCGCAGGATCTTGCAGAATCGGCTGATCGTGATTGTGACTGTGGCCCACGGTCGGTGCACTCCTCAAAGGATTAATCAAAACTCGTCGCGCCCAAGTCTAGTCAGCGAAACTGAACTCGTTATCAGGAACACCCCCCAAAGGATGACTCAACAAATCCTCCGCAAGGCTCATGCCTATTTGCCCTCTTCGGGGCGAAGATTGTTCTATGAGCTTGCCTGAGAACCACGGGACTTCACCGAGCAATATTAACACCGAAGAACCTAAGTATGAATATCATCGGCTGATGCGCCGCAATTCCGAGTATGCCTGGTGGCGCCCCCTGGCCCTACTCGGAACGGCCGTAGGCTTTTATGTGGTGTTGACCGTCATCTTGCTCGTTGGGCTCCTGATCGTGCTCTTTAGCAGCTTGGGCAGCCAGCTTGATGATCCGAACAATCAGATCATGCTTGCTTTTGAAGCAATGAACATGGCAGACCCCTTTGTCTTCTTGTTCACCATGCTCTCGCTGATAGCTCTCATACCGGTTGCTTACCTCGCATACTTATTCCTCGGCCCCAGACCGGTGGGATTACTTTTCTCGGTAACCGGAAAGATGCGCTGGCGCTGGTTGGGACTGTGCACGGGCATCTGTCTGGTGCTCTATGCCCTCTATTTCGGGATCAGCCTTGGACTAGAAGCCACCGGAGCAGTAGCCTCAGCACAAATTCCGCCAGAGAACATTCCGGCTAATCCCTTGTTCTTCGCCCTACTGGTCCTATTGTTGGTGCCATTCCAAGCGGCTGCCGAAGAGCTAGTCTTCCGTGGCCTGCTCATGCAAACTCTTGGTAGCTGGCTCAAGCATCCATTGTTCGCGATTTTGCTCCCGGTTCCACTGTTTACCGCAGGACACCTCTACGATATTTATGGCCTACTAGACGTTGCTTTCTTTGCCATAGTCGCCGGTTACCTCACCTGGCGCACCGGCGGTCTCGAAGCGGCGATTGCCGTGCACGTCATCAACAACGTGGGACTATTTTTGCTCGGCGCCGCGGGTTCAATTGATATTAATTCCTCGGAGTCTTCCCTTTCGAGTCTGCTGACCTCGGTCGCATTTACCACGCTAGTGGCCTACGTTCTGCTCCAGGTGGCTAAGCGTTATGCGTTGCAGCGCACCGCCGGTCCCGAACCTAGGCGCCAAGCCCCACAGCTCTTGCAACCATGGCCGATTCACTATCCTGCTGGCACGCCAACGCAGGCGTACTGGGCTCCTCCGGCCACCGAGCAAGAGGCAGCTTACCCGGATCAGTACCCGCAACAGCTTCCCTCTTCTGCAGAGGGCACCACCGAGGACGAGATCAACGGTCCTCCTCCCCCAGCCCGTTAGCTTTAGCGCAGACAGAGAAAAGCGTCGCCGGTGAGATTTTTAGATTCTCACCGGCGACGCTTTTTTGATCTTTTAGGTTTTAGCCCAACGCAGTAACGCCACGATTCCTGCGTCCGCTGGCAAGATGGAGTCCGGAACGTAGCGGATCGTCGCATCGGTCAAGGCTGTAGCCCGAAGCAGAACCTCCGGCGCTGGCCATTGGCCAATCACCAAGTCCGCATGATCATCTCCTTCTTCATGCGCCACCCATGGTTCTCCCGACAGGGCTCGTAAGGTGTGTTCGTCTTGATACTGACCTACCAAAATAACTTCAGCCTGCGCAGATTGCAAGGCCGAAACCACTTCGGCAAGACCCACAGCCAGCTGAGCCCGGCCATTACCAGTTTGTGCCGATACGCGCTGCTCCAGCTCTGCGACTGCCGCGTCATGGGTTTCGGAAATCAACCGTGAAATTGATTCATCAACCTGCTTGGAATCAGCGCCCCCGGTTCGCGTATGCGAATCGAGAACTACGACATAGGGTTTCAACGCCCCCGGAAGCATCCCAGCAATCGTTTCACGCGATTTCACATCGCCCGAAAGCACGATCAGCCGAACAAAGGTGTCCTTAGCCATTTCGGCGATGAGCTCGGCGACTTCTTCGGCATTTCGCCGAGCCATCTCATCTGCTGCGGACTGATTTTTTGGCTGATCATATTCGCTAGGTACCTTACGTGCCCGGTGAATCTCTTCGGGTAATCCAACAACCCCACGGCTAGCTACACGTTCTGGCGAGGCGGTGTTATATAGATGAACTTCTCCCCCGTCACGTCCGGCCTCGGCCACGAGGTAGGAGAAAGCTCCCCCTCGAGCTCTGGCAAGCGCAGTGAAATTCGGGAATGGCCCCACGTCCACGGCGGCGGAATCGACTTTTAGCCCCGGAATGAGTTCGTTGAGTACCACCGCCCCATCGTGAACTGCCACGAAGCGAGCTACCGGCGCACGAAGCCCTTTAGTGGCTTCTATGGCATTGGTGAGTGCCTCAATGTCGGCGGCACCGGCCTGCTGGCTCTTCAGTAGTTTAGCTACTTCCCCCGGCAGCCGGTCGGCTGCTTCGTGCGCTGCGGTGGTTCCGAGCGATGCATCCACCAAGGCGGTGCACCATGAACCAGTTTTCCGATAGAGCGAAGCGTCGATTCCATTAGAATCCGCGCGTAGTGCCATGCTGACTCCCTTCCGCACGCGACTCCTGGTCGCGGTGCGACTAGATCCGTGTGACTAACGTAACATCGCACGTCGATAGCGGGAAGAGCAAAGCACAAAGATCCCACGTGTTAACCCAAAATCGTTACCCGACCTAGGTTTATTACCAGCGACCGCGCCAGTACTGAGGTGGGTGAGATTTTTGTGCGCCAAGCTGCTCAGCCGCACGATTTGGCCATTGCGGATCGCCCAGTGCGGCGCGTCCCACGCTGACACCGTCAGCCTGGCCGGTCACCAAGATGTGTTCGGCTTGGACCGCATCGGTGATGACTCCCACAGCCGTCACAAAAGCGTCTTCCGGCAAGGCTTGCTTCACTGCTTGAGCAAGCGGGACCTGGTAGCCGGGGCCGGTAGGGCCGTGGAAAGCCCCGATTCCGGCACTGGACAGATCAAATGCTCGCACACCGTATTCGTAGAGTTCGGTGGCAATTTTCACGGTGTCCGCGATGTGCCAACCACCGTCAACCCAGTCTTCACCGGAGAAGCGGATGCCTAAAGCTTTGTGCTCTGGCCAAACCTTGACGATGGCCTGCACGACTTCGCGCAAATAGCGGGTGCGATTTTCAAAGCTGCCACCGTACTGGTCGGTGCGCTTATTGGACAGTGGTGAGAGGAACTGGTGAATCAGGTAACCATGTGCGGCGTGAATCTGAATCAGGTCAAATCCTGCAGCGTCTGCACGCTTGGCAGCCTCGGACCAATCTTGAACGGAACTGGCGATCTGTTCGACAGTCATCTCGGTGCCCGGATTTAGCCCGTACAGATCCTCGGCGCTGGACGTGAAGGTTTCCCAGCCGCCATCTTCTGCACTGAGACTGCCGACCTTGCCCTGATCTTCGAGTTCTTTCAACCAGCCATAGGTTGAAGCTTTAACTCCGGCGTGAGCCAACTGGACGCCAGCTGCGGCTCCGTGGGAACGGATGTACTCGGTGATTGGCTTCCACGCTTCAACCTGCTGGTCATTCCACAGTCCGGCGTCTCGATCCGAGATGCGTCCTTCGGCGGCTACCGCGGTAGCTTCGGCGATCACCAGTGAAAAACCGCCGTGAGCCATAGATCCAAGATGCGCCAATTGCCACGTAGTGGGTACACCATCTTGCTTATCGATCACGTATTGGCACATGGGAGGCAGGACCACGCGGTTGCGTAGTGTTAGTCCCTTTCCGGCCTTCGTTGGGATAGTGACTGGGGTAAAAAGTTTGCTTTCAGGCATGCCTAGTGTGACGTTTCAGTTCAAGTAATTATTCCTTGATAACCAGCTTTGCGAGCTAGGTATCAGTGTCCTAGAACAGCCACTGCCACGGAGAAGTACACGATCAGACCGGCAGCATCGACAAAGGTGGAGATAAATGGGTTGGAAAATACAGCGGGATCAACTTTTAGCCATTTGCCAATAATTGGCATCACTCCACCGACTCCGGCCGCGATAGTACACAGGGCCACCAGTGTGATCCCAATGATCATCGCGATGGACCATTCGAAGATGAATCCGGCTACGCCGAAACCAATAGTTCCCAAACTCAATCCGAGCATCAGTCCCACACCAAGTTCACGCAGCAAGACCCTCCCAAGGTCCCCCACCCTCACATCGCCCATCGCCAGCGCCCGAGTGACTGTCGTAGCCGCCTGGTTTCCGGTATTTCCTCCGATACCTACCATCAACGGGATGAACAAGCTCAGGGTAACCATTGATTCGAGAGTTTCTTCGAAATTCGAAAGTACCTGCACGGTGAGCGTCGCACCGACGGCAAGGACCAACAACCAGACGATCCTGCTTCTGACGAGAGAACCAATCGTGGTGCTCAAGTAAGGTCGTCTTAATGGTTCGGCACCCGAACTACGAGCAGCTCGTTGTTCATCGGAATTGGTTAGCACCGAGACCGCATCAGAATGACTGAACACGCCCACCACACGACGCTCAGAATCTACCACCGGGGTCAGTAATTCTTGGCTCAATACCACCTGACGGGCAGCTTCCAGCACTGGTTCTTCGGCACTAACGCCATCGCCAGGGGTCAGCAGCTCCGAGATTAGTTGCTCTTCCTTTGCTGCCAAGAGATCACGCAATGAAACGACGCCACGTAGCCTACGTGTCGAATCGGTGACTACGAGGGTATAAACGCTTTCTGCGGTCTCAAGTTTGGCGCGCACTCGTTGCATGCTTTCGCGCACGGTCAGCTCTGGGTGGGTGATGACAAAGTATGGATTCATCAGATGGCCCACGACTCCGGCACGGTACCCCAGCAACACATTGACCTCGTCTCGCTGTGCTGAGTCCAGCCCTTGCAGCAGCGTTGCCGCTAGATGGGCAGGCAACTCATCGAGGAGCGCCACGCGATCATCGGCAGCCATGACTGCGAAGGTTTCGCTGACCGTATCGTGTTGCAAGCCGCTGATAAGTTCGGCTTGCAGGGCCGGCTCTAAGCGTGCAAAGACCGCCAGCGCCTGTTCTTTAGCTAGCAGTCGATAAGCGATGGCCATTTCTTTGGCCGAGAGCCGATGAAGTTGTTGCAGGG
Organism: Glutamicibacter sp. BW77; assembly: GCF_002332285.1. Taxonomy (NCBI): domain Bacteria; kingdom Bacillati; phylum Actinomycetota; class Actinomycetes; order Micrococcales; family Micrococcaceae; genus Glutamicibacter; species Glutamicibacter sp. BW77. The sequence continues at coordinate 75,539 of NZ_NRGT01000057.1, forward strand.
TTTGTGGCAAGTTCAGCTCACGCAGGAGCGCAGCGAGTTCTTTGAAATCTTGTGATTCTAAAAGATCTTGAATCTGCGAGGAAATGGTCGAGAAGTCTACTTGAATTGAAGAGCGCATAAGGATCAGTCCAAACGGTGTTTAGACGCGTCATTCCGGGAAATAATACGAAGCACAATTGAATCGCCACCCGGAAAACAAACGGGTGACAAGTCATTCGGTCTTCGCGCGACGAATGAAGCGAAACGAAAAGGAATCGAAGCGCGATACCCCACCGTTTAACCCAGCACTTAGGCTCAGCTTAAAGAAGGAAAAAGGGAGGTCGCGTGTACATAGATCGACTAGAACCATCGTCCATGCAGCTCACCTCCTTGAATAGGTCCGGGCTTACGCCCGAGAAACACCTTGCTTCATTTCTATCACCTTCCGCACCCATAAAGGACATCAGCACGACAAGATCACATCCGCCAACGCAAAGAGCGTGCGGTGACCAGCAGTCACCACACGCTCTTTGCAACCTATCGAATTAGCATTCGACAACGTTGACGGCTAAACCGCCCATCGCAGTTTCCTTATACTTATCGCTCATATCCTTGCCAGTTTCACGCATGGTGATGATAACTTCGTCCAGGGTAACGTGGTGCTCGCCGTCTCCCATCAACGCCATTTTTGCGGCGTTCACGGCCTTAGAAGCTGCAATCGCGTTACGCTCGATGCACGGGATCTGCACTAGACCTCCAATGGGGTCACAGGTCAGTCCAAGATTATGCTCCATGGCGATCTCTGCGGCATTCTCTACTTGAGCTGTAGTACCGCCGAGGATTTCGGCGAGGCCACCGGCCGCCATCGATGAGGCAGAACCAACTTCACCCTGACAACCAACCTCGGCACCCGAAATCGAAGCCTGCTCCTTGTACAACACACCTACGGCGCCAGCAGTGAGTAGGAAGCGCACTACAGCGTCATCCTTTTCCTCTTCGTTCCAGTATTTAGCGCCCGGGGCGTAATGGGTTGCATAGAAGAGTACTGCTGGGATGATGCCGGCAGCACCGTTGGTTGGTGCGGTGACAACTCGCCCGCCCGAAGCGTTTTCTTCATTGACTGCCAGTGCCACCAGGTTGATCCATTCCTGCCAGAACACCGGATCACGGTCTTTATCTTCCTTGCGTAAACGCTCATGCCACTCTGGGGCACGGCGACGAACCTTGAGTCCTCCGGGAAGCACGCCGGTACGTTCCAAGGAGGCGTCTTTGCACTCCTCCATGACCTTGTAAATATGAACCAGACCCGAACGAATTTCTTCGCGAGTACGGTAGGTCTCTTCGTTGGCCATCATGATCTCGGCAATTGACTTGCCAGAATTCTTTGAGTGTTCCAGTAATCGTGCAGCGGTAGTGAACGGGTACGGTTGCTGCTTGACCTTTTCTTCGAGGTTTTTTTCAAGGCGTTCTTCGGCGCCTTCGCGCACAATAAATCCGCCACCGACAGAGAAGAACGTTTCGTTCAGTAGTTCTTCGCCCGCTGCATCAAGAGCAATGAACTTTACGCCGTTGGTATGGCGCGGCAAGACCGTCAACGGGTGCTGAATCATGTCGTTGACGGTGTAGTTCAGGTCCTTGCGAGCATCCATTTGGGACGCAAAGCGAAGTACGCCGCTTTGTTCCATCTGTGCCAAGCGCTCATCAACCTGGGCTGGCAGAATATTTTCTGGCTCGTACCCTTCGAGTCCAAGCATGATTGCGGTGAAGGTTCCGTGACCCCGGCCGGTCGCTGCGAGCGAACCGTAAACATCAATGCGCAGGGAGGTGAGGGCTTCAAGCTGGCCTTCACGAATCACCTGGGCCACGAATGCGTGCGCCGCACGCATTGGTCCCACGGTGTGGCTGGAAGATGGTCCAATACCAACCGAGAACAAATCAAATACGCTGACCGCCATGACGGGTCACTTCCTTAGAACAGAGAGAATTCGGTACTGCAAGCACCAAATAATTGTGTGGTGGGGTAGAAATTTGTGGTTCGTCCCCGTGCCTCGCATTTTCTGTGGGTGCCAGATGCGAGAGAGACAAAGGGCCCGGAACGCGATGTTTCCGCTTTCCGGGCCCCTCTTTCAATCAGAAGCTGTTACTCGGAAACCTTTTTAAGTTCCGGGTACAGTGGATGAGCCTCGGCGAGCTTTAGCACTCGTTCCTTAAGCTCTGGCAAGACAGCAGTATTGCCATCAACACCAGCAATCAAAGCCTGCGCAATAATCTCCGCAACCTCAACAAAAGCAGCCTCAGAAAAACCACGAGTCGCCAACGCAGGAGTACCAATACGCAGGCCGGAAGTGACCATTGGCGGGCGTGGGTCAAACGGAACCGAGTTACGGTTCACGGTGATTTCCACCTGTGCCAAGAGGTCTTCGCCCTGCTGACCGTCCAGCTCGCTGTTACGCAAGTCAACGAGTACCAAGTGAACATCGGTGCCACCGGTCAACACGCTGATACCCTTGGCAACAACGTCTTCCTGGGTCAGACGTTCAGCCAAGATGCGTGCACCAGCCAAGGTGCGCTCCTGGCGCTCCTTGAACTCTGGCGTCCCAGCAATCTTGAAGGCTACCGCCTTACCAGCAATCACATGCTCCAACGGACCACCCTGCTGACCAGGGAACACCGCCGAATTCAACTTCTTCGCAATATCCGCATCATTCGACAAAATAATGCCACCACGTGGACCCGCAAGGGTCTTGTGGGTCGTCGACGTCACCACATGCGCATGCGGAACCGGAGAAGGATGCAACCCTGCAGCGACCAGGCCAGCAAAGTGCGCCATATCAACGAACAAGTACGCGCCAACCTTGTCAGCGATCTCGCGGAACCGAGCGAAGTTCAACTGACGAGGATACGCAGACCAACCAGCAATAATCATCTTCGGCTGGTGCTCCACGGCAAGGCGCTCCACCTCATCCATGTCCACCTCGTAAGTCGTCTCATCCACACCGTAAGGAACGATGTTGAACAAACGACCCGAGAAGTTGATCTTCATCCCGTGAGTCAGGTGACCGCCGTGAGCCAGGTTCAAACCCATCACGGTATCGCCCGGGCGAACCAACGCGTGGAACACCGACGCGTTAGCCTGCGCACCAGAGTGCGGCTGCACGTTAGCGAACTTCGCACCAAACAGGTCCTTGAGCCGTTCAATAGCCAACGTCTCAATAACGTCAACTTCTTCACAACCACCGTAGTAACGACGACCCGGGTAACCCTCAGCGTACTTATTAGTCAGTACCGAACCCTGCGCCTGCATCACTGCCTGCGCCGTGTGGTTCTCCGAAGCGATCATTTCCAGACCACGCTGCTGACGAGCCAGCTCGGCATCGATACGCTGCGCAATCTCTGGATCTAGCTCCGCTAGCGACTGCGTCAAGGACGCAGGGGCCAGGGATTCAAAAGTTGTATTGCTCATTACTCGACGTTTCCACCATTCGCGCTGGCGTAATCTACTGCGGAAAGCAGTGGGCCTTCTTCGCTGACCTCAACGGTGAACAGCCAGCCGTTGCCGTATGGGTCTTCGTTCAGGATTGCCGGGTTATCGGCGGCTTCCTGGTTGACCTCAACGATGGTGCCGGTCACTGGCGAGTACAGGTCGGAAACCGACTTCGTGGACTCAACTTCGCCACAGGTCTCGCCTGCGGTGACGGTGTCGCCAACTTCTGGAAGGTCAACGTAAACCACGTCGCCTAGTGCGTCGGCAGCCACCTGGGTGATGCCAACCTTGGCTGGTGATGCTGCATCGATCCACTCGTGTTCGGCCGAGTAGCGCAACGATGAAAGAACTTTACTCACGATAATTCCTCTCCCAAGGGAAATGGTGGGCGTCTTTACGACGCCCGCTTAGGTTAAACGTTACTTGGCTCGGGTGTAGAACGGCAGTTCTACGACCACAAATGGCAAAGTCTTGCCACGAAGGTCGACATCTAGCTCAGTTCCAACTTCACTAAATGCAACATCTACGTAACCTAGAGCTACCGGGTAGCCCAGGCTTGGCGATGGCTGACCGGAGGTGATCTCACCAATGGTCTCCCCATCCTTGACGATGGCGTATCCGCCACGGCCTGCACGCTTGCCTAGACCCTTCAGGCCAACAAGTTTGCGTGCCGGGGTTTGTCCTCGCAGTGCTTCAAGAGCTTCGCGACCAACAAAGTTTTCGGTCTTCTTGAAGGAAACTACCGGACCAAATCCAGCGTCAAATGGGGTGCGGTCAACGGACAGCTCGTTGCCATATAGCGGCATGCCAGCTTCCAAACGCAGCGAGTCACGTGAGGCCAGGCCACAAGGAACTAACTCGTGATCCTTGCCTGCTTCCACGGTCTTGTCCCAGATCGCGGTGGCATCTTCGTTGGCGATGATCAGTTCGAAGCCGTCCTCACCGGTGTAGCCGGTGCGTGCCAGCAGCACGTCGATGCCGCCCAGAACTACTTCGATTGCCGCGTAGTAGTTCAATTCCTTCACGGCGTTCACGGTCTGCTCATCGGCTGCCAGTGCGGACACGATCGCTTCTGCGTTCGGGCCCTGCACCGCGATCAGCGAGGTGCGTGCGGACGCGTCATCAACGACCACGTTGAAGCCAGCTGCGCGTTCTGCCAGCTTGGCGGCGACTACCGGTGCGTTGCCAGCGTTTGGAACCACCAGGAAACGTTCTTCGCCGAGGCGGTAAACGATCAGGTCATCAATGATTTTTCCGTCTTCATTGAGGATCAGCGAGTATTTAGCCTTGCCGACCTTCATCACCGCGAGGTTGCCAGCCAGCGCGGTGTTCAGTGCCACGCCGGCTTCGGGGCCGGTGAGCCAAACTTCACCCATGTGGGAGAGGTCAAAAAGGCCCGCGGTGGAACGTACTGCCTTGTGCTCGGCTAGTTCCGAACCATACTTCAGTGGCATATCCCAGCCACCAAAGTCGGTGAACGAAGCGCCTAATTCGGCGTGCTTCTCGTGTAACTCTGTGTGCTTAATATCAGTCATCACGATGTCCTAGTCTTCGAAGGCTTCAGGAGGTGGGCAGGAGCAGATCAGGTTACGGTCACCAGCTGCACCGTCGATGCGTCCGGTGGCCGGGAAGTACTTATCGCGCTTGAGGCTGGCGACCGGGAAGGCTGCCTGCTCTACGGAGTACTTACGATCCCAGCTGCTGTTGACTACGGCCGAGACACTGTGTGGAGCGTTGCGCAGTGGCGACTCTTCGATGCTGTAGACCCCTGCAAGAACTTCCTGCATTTCCTGGTGGATGGTGATCATCGCTTCGATGAAGCGTTCGATCTCGACCAGGTCTTCGGACTCGGTTGGCTCAACCATCAGCGTGCCAGCAACCGGGAAGGACAGCGTTGGTGCGTGGAAACCGAAGTCGATCAGGCGCTTAGCCACATCTTCTGCGGTAGCTCCGGTCTTCGCGGTCAGTTCGCGAAGATCCAGGATGCACTCGTGAGCTACCAATTCCTTGTTACCGGTGAACAGTACCGGGTAGTACTCGTTCAGGCGCTTGGCAATGTAGTTGGCGTTCAGGATCGCGGTCTTGGTCGCGTCGGTCAACCCGTCGCCACCCATCATGGCAATGTAAGCCCAAGAAATTGGCAGTACGCCGGCGGAGCCGAACGCGGTAGCCACTACCGGCACACCGTCACGCTCGGAATAGGTACCCGATGGGTCACCTGGCAAGAATGGCACGAGGTGTTCGCCCACACCGATGGGGCCAACACCTGGTCCGCCACCACCGTGTGGGATGCAGAAGGTCTTGTGCAGGTTCAGGTGGCTGACGTCGCCACCGAACTGACCTGGCTGAGCCAGACCGACCAGTGCGTTCATATTTGCACCGTCGATGTAGACCTGACCGCCGGCGGCGTGGACCTTGTCGCAGACTTCGCGTACGTCCGCGTCATAGACACCGTGGGTGGATGGGTAGGTGATCATAATGGCCGAAAGGACATCTTTGTTCGCCTCGATCTTGGCATCAAGATCGTTCGCATCGATGGTGCCGTCTGCCGCGGTCTTTACGACAACAACCTTCATGCCGGCAAGTACTGCGGAGGCCGCGTTGGTGCCGTGGGCCGACGCCGGGATCAGGCAAACGTTACGCTGGCCCTCGCCGCGGGAGGCGTGGTAACCGGAGATGGCAAGCAGCCCCGAGTATTCGCCCTGGGAACCGGCGTTTGGCTGGATCGAAACGCCAGCGTATCCGGTAATGGTGGTCAACCGGCCCTCAAGGTCGGTGATCAGCTCGCGCCAGCCTTCGGTCTGCTCGGCCGGAGCGTATGGGTGGATCGAAGCGAACTCTGGCCAGGTGATGGATTCCATCTCGGCGGCCGAGTTCAGCTTCATGGTGCATGAGCCCAGTGGGATCATGGTGCGATCCAACGCCAGGTCGCGGTCGGCCAGGCGGCGCAGGTAACGCATCATCTGGGTTTCCGAGGAAATGGTGTTGAAGATTGGGTGAGTCATGAACTCGCTGGTGCGAACCTGGCCCTCTGGGATGTCGAAGCCCTCTGGTGCGGATAGCTCAAGACCGAAGACCTCTGCCAGCGAGCGAACAATCGCCGCGGTGGTGGCCTCATCGGTGGAGATACCCACCTGGGTTTCGGAAACCTTACGCAGGTTCACGCCCGACTCAGCGGCCTTGGAAATGATCGCTGGTGCATCGTCGACGTTCACTACTACGGTGTCGAAGAACGAGTCGCTGGCCAGAGTGAAGCCACCGGCTACCAGTGAGCTGGCGATGACACGTGCGTGGTTGTGTGCACGGCTAGCAATCATCTTTAGGCCTGCTGGGCCGTGGTAGACGGCGTACATCGAGGCGCAAATTGCCAACAGTGCCTGTGCGGTACAGATGTTACTGGTGGCCTTCTCGCGGCGGATGTGCTGCTCGCGAGTCTGCAGTGCCAAACGGTAAGCAGGGGTGCCGGCGTCATCGCTGGAGACGCCAACCAGACGACCTGGCATGGAGCGGGTCAGACCGTCAGCCACGGCGAAGTAGGCTGCGTGCGGGCCACCGAAGAACAGTGGCACGCCGAAGCGCTGGGTGTTGCCCACTGCGATATCCGCGCCCTGCTCACCCGGAGGGGTGATCATGGTCAGCGCGAGCAGGTCGGCGATAACAGTGACCATCGCGCCGGCGTCTTTGGCGGCCGCGATGATCTGCTTGTGGTCGGCAATAGAGCCGTCGTTGCCCGGCTGCTGCAGCACGATACCGGAGATTTCACCCTCGGGCAGACCCTGCGCCAAGTCGGCAACTTCGATTTCAAAGCCCAGCGCATCCGCGCGTCCCTGGATGACCTTGATGGTCTGCGGGAAGATATTTGAATCCAGGACGGTCTTGCCATTGCCCTTTTTCTTGTTGACACGGCGCATCATCAGCACCGCTTCGGCTGCCGATGAAGATTCATCAAGCATCGAGGCGTTAGCGATGGGCAGGCCGGTCAGATCCATGACCATGGTCTGGAAGTTTAGTAGCGCTTCGAGGCGACCCTGCGAGATTTCTGGCTGGTACGGGGTGTAAGCGGTGTACCACGCTGGGTTTTCCACGATGTTCCGACGGATCACTGGTGGGGTGATGGTGTCGTAGAAGCCCTGACCAATCATCTGGGTCTTCATCACGTTCTTGGAAGCCAAGCCGCGCAGGTGAGCCAGCGCTTCGGTTTCGCTCAGTGCCGAGGGAAGATCCAAGGCAGAAGCCTGGCGGATATCAGCCGGAACTGCGGTGTCGATGAGCTCATCGAGGCTGGAATAACCCAGCGTCGAGAGCATGTGGTTTACATCGGCCGGACGTGGGCCAATGTGGCGTGACACGAATTCGCTACTCGTGGATGCCGAGGTCTGCGTAATAGTCATGGTGCAGTTATCTCCAGGGGGATCTGTCTTGGCGCATGCCAAAGGAAGGTCTCTGTCCCTCCCCATCCCTGTTTCATAACCTGAGAGTTTTACACATCCGACCAACAAAGCCGGTTGCTTGCACCTTCGGTGAACCGGAACGGGCCGGTTTCTTTCCAGAGTTGCCTCGTGATGGCGGTACGGGGGCCTGAGAGTTTCCTGGGGAGGAATTGCTCCTACGGCGCCCATCCATGGTGTGAACGGGTCTCTCCCGCCATCCGTCGAAGGCTGCGGCCCAGCTCTAATGATCTGAGACACAGTCACATCTTACCTGCTACCGCGAGGCTAGTCCAAGACTTAAAACCCTTCCCGGTTCATAAATGCAAACAATCGCGTCTTTTAGGACAGTTTGACGTAGTCGGGGTACCTCGCTGACAAGGTATCCCCCGAAGAAGTACCGGTAAGCCGGCGTTTAACCCATGGACCTAAATGCTCTCTCGCCCAGCCCATGTCTTGGCGTAATCTTTCACCGCGCGAATTAACCGGGAGCTCAGGTAAGCCAGGAAGATTGATTTGCTCTACCCACTGCGGGTCTGCGATGTTGTGTTTTCCAAGCAGTTCCAGCACCTTGTAGGCCATCAGCGTGTGGCCAAATTCGTTCATATGCAGACGGTCACCGGCCCAGTAACGCAGGTCAGAAAATTCTCTCCAGCGCCAGTAATCTGCCACGATCGCCCCGTGGTTATCGGCGATTTCGCGGATCTTCTCGTTATAGATCGCCGTGCGTGGCCGTGTCTTGTTAAAAAGCGGCGAGTCGACGGTATCAAAACCGGTAAAGAGCACCACGGTACTGCCTGCCTCAATGAAGCGACGCACCATTCCGTCATAACCGCGCATCAGGGCATCCAGGTCGGCGCTGGGGCGCAAAATATCGTTCCCGCCGGCATAGATAGTTACCAGATCCGGCCTCAGTGCCAACCCTGCGTCGAGTTGCTGATTGATGACCTGACCAATCTTTTTGCCACGAATCGCCAGGTTCGCGTACTGCCAATCACCTTGGGTGCACAATACTTCGGCGACTCGGTCCGCCCAGCCCCGCACCCGGTTCGGGCGCACCATGCTGATATCTCCGACGCCTTCGGTGAAGGAATCTCCTAGCGCAAGGAATTTCACTTTGCTCCCTTCGCCAAGATGAGCTGGCGTGCCAGCTGGCTGAGCTTCACACCAGTTGAAATGTCCTTGGGTCCTTCATTGCGTGAAGGGATGAATCCAAAGCCGAGCTGGTAGGCCGGATCAGCGAAAGCCAACGATGAGTTCGCCCCGTCGTGGCCGTAGGCGAAGATTGAGCCGTAATCATTGCGGGCCGTGGCCTTCATGAAGCCCACGGCGAATGCTTGCAGTAGTCCATTGGTACGGTCTGGCCCGTACACAAGTTCGGTAGAAACCTGAGCCCAGGTATCGGCACTGAGCAATCCTTTGCTCACGCCAAGGGCCGGTACTGCGCCAAAGGAGGCGGCGTAAATCCCGGCGAGCGCCTCGGCGTTGGCCACCCCACCCATGGATGCTGGACCCAAGCGGCGCACCTGCGCCGAGTTGGCTAGCTCGTGCCAGTTGTAGACCGGACCGGATTCTAGGGCGAAGCCTGAGGTGGAGTTCACCGATAGTCCGGTCGGTGAGAATGGATCCATGAAGGCAGGTGCTTGATCAGCGGCAGGCAACACGTCGCGATAGCGTGGTTCAATCTCTGGACCGTGCCCGATATAGGCGTCCACGCCTAGTGGTCCGCGAATACGCTTTTCGTAGACGTCTTTGAGTTCTTCTCCGGTCACCCGGCGCACGAGCTCCTCCATGAGTACGCCCATGGTGATTGCGTGATATCCCACGATGTTCTGCCCCAATGGCCAGATGCTTGGCATTGAGGCGAGGACCTTGGCGTATTCGGCCGAGTTCAACAGGACTTCGCTGGGGACCCCTCCGGGAACGCCGAGCACGCCAGCTTGGTGGCTGAGCACTTCTCCGACGCTAAGTTTTTCTTTGCCGCCGATAGCAAATTCTGGCCAATAAGTACCGATAGGAGCGGTCGGATCAAGCAAACCGTCTTGGATCAGTAGCGCGATTACCAGTGCACTCAAACCCTTAGTGCAGGAGAAGATGCAGGTCAGTCCGTCACCGGAGAGGTGTTCGCCGACGCTGTGGCTTAACACCAATTCTCCGCGGTGGTAAATAGCTAACTGGGCTGAGTAATTTTCTTCTTCTGCGGCCCGAGCTTCGAGCGCTTCGGCAAGTGGTGCGAAATCTTCAGAAATAACCGAATGCATGAAAATCCTTTAAGTGCTTGTTACTTATCAACTAACACTAGTATCAGTTGATAAAAATCTATGCTTGGTTTTCGACTGTTTCTTGGCGGAACCGTAGTTTCCAGCCTGCGTTGGTTTGTTGCCACCACGAAGAGCACACCAGAACCGGTGAGTTGGCGGGGTTCATCCGATAAGCGATGAGCACCAGCGAAGTATCCAGTAGGCGGGCGGTCAGTAGTTGTACCGGGCCGGTTTCCGGCAAGGTGCCTGAACTCTCAAGGATTGTACGCACGGTACTGACGTCTAAGAGTGAACCGTCGCGGCAAATTTCCTGGTAGCTAGGATGCAGGAAATCGTTAACCTCGGTGAAGTTCGTGCGTACTTGTGCGTCGAGCAGTCCCTGTTCCAATTCGAATACGGTTCCGGTGACATCTAGGCTCGCATTTTCTTCGGCAGCGCAGTCCGTCTCGGACTGCGGCGCTGGGGCGCCAGCTGTCGCCGGTGCGCTTGAACCGAGGTAGCCGGGTCCTGGATCTGGCGTTTTACCGCTTTGATGCGCGGTGGCCGCGGCACGAGCACGGTCATCTGCTTCTTCGTTGAGTTGATGACCGGCGTGGCCTTTAACCCACTCGAAGGTGTACTTACGTCCGACAATCGCGGTATCGAGTTCGCGCAGAATCTCCTGATTGAGTACCGGCTTGCCGTCGGACTTCTTCCACCCTTTTTTCTTCCATCCCGGCATCCACTTGCTGATGCAATTAATCGCATATTGGGAGTCGCACAGGATTTTTAGTTCGGTTTCGGGTTCCTTGGCGGTGGCTCGGAAGAGTTCGAGTACCGCTTGGAGTTCACCCATGTTGTTGGTTCCGTGGTCCCAACCGCCGGAGCCCCAGTTATTGTCATCGATATACCAGGCCCACCCCGCAGGTCCAGGGTTACCAAGAGCAGAACCGTCAGCTGCCGCAATGATCGTCATATTAATAATCCTGCCATGTCCACCCCACATCTATAGACGACCTTCGTGCTGATGTTCTATTTTTAACGCGCAAAGTCCCGGTGGATCCTTTTTAGGTGGTCCACCGGGACTTCGTCTCAGTCTTATGCTGTTGCTGAGTTGCTTAGTTTTTGGTGCGGAAATTTAGGCCGGGTATAACGGGTTGTGTCCGGCGGTCACCCGTTCTTCGGGGCGTACCTCATCTGGCGCTGTGCCATCGAGGAAAGGACCCGAGGTAGCGAGTTCTTCACGTCCATGGGATTCGAGCCAGTTACTCAGGTCTGGGCCCTTGGGCACGATCTGGGTGGGGTTGATATCTTCATGGACCACATAGTAGTGGGCCTTGATCTGCTCAAAGTCTGTGGTGTCGCCAAAACCTGGGGTCTGGAATAGGTCCCGGGCATAACCCCACAGGTTTGGCATGTCGGTTAGTTTATTGCGGTTTGCCTTAAAGTGACCGTGATAGACCGGGTCGAAGCGTGCCAGCGTGGTGAACAGCCGGATATCCGCTTCGGTAATGTGGTCTCCCATGAGGAAGCGTCGAGTTTCAAGGCGCTCTTCCAAGTAGTCCAGCGTGGTGAATAGCCGGTCATAGGCGTCGTTATACGCCTGCTGACCGCCGGCGAATCCTGCGCGGTAAACGCCGTTATTCACCTCAGTGAAGATGCGTTTGATCAGTGGCAGCATTTCTTCCAGCGAACCTTCGGGAATCAGGTTGGGTGCTCCCTCACGGTGGAATTCCTTCCACTGAGTAGAGAAGTCCCAGGTGATTTGAGGGTAGTCGTTGGTGACTACGGCACCGGTGGGAATATCCACGATTGCCGGGACGGTGATCCCACGCGGGTAGTCTGCGAATCGTTTGAAGTAATTTTCTTGGACTCGTTCGGTGCCTAGGACCGGGTCTTTGCCGCCCTCATCAAGGTCGAAGGTCCAGCTGCGCGCATCATGAGTGGGACCTGGCAGTGCGACAGAAATGGCATCTTCTAGCCCGAGCAGTCGGCGCACGATCAGTGTGCGGTTGGCCCATGGGCAGGCACGCGCTGCAACGAGTCGGTAGCGTCCTGCTTCAACTGGCCACAGTTGTGCTCCTTCACCCAGGCCCGCTTGCGGGTGACCGATGGAACTCTGAGGTTCTCCTGCGGCAAAAGCTTCGGGACGAGAATCTGCCACGATGCGATCTTGAATGTAGTTGGTGTCCCTGGTGAACTCGCCACCGGTGACGTATGCGCCTTTAGTCGAAAATTCGTTGCTCATGATCTCTCCTGAAGATTTGCCCTTGGTTTCTGCAACCTGCTTATTCACAGGCTAACGCTGAGGCTGGTCGAAAAGTAGTGTGCTGTCCCGCAATGCACACGATGTTATCTTGCAAACTTCCCGTGCTTCATCCGAGGGTTGTTTAGGCGTTGACCAAGGCGGAGGCGCGAACTGTCTTCATTGCGGTAGCCCAGGAAATAAGCTGGTCAAACATAGGGTGTACCGATCCGGATGCCTGCTCGGTTGGCTTAAATTCTGAGAAGTTCTCGAAGTCGCTAAATAGCGAGAACATGCCGGTCTTCTGCACATGAGCGATCTGCAGTTCGGAAAGAATACCGCGTAGGTGCTCTACCGCGCGGGCTCCCATAGCCGAGCCGTAACCCACAATGCCGGCTGCCTTATTGGTGAATTCCGCATTCAGGTAGGACAGCGCGTTAGCCAGTGCCGGTGCGATCGAATGGTTGTATTCAGGGGTAACGAAGATGTACCCGTCAAACTCGGCAATCTTTGCCGACCAGAGTTGAGTGGCTTCGTTCTGGTAGTTCTGGTACGCGGCAGGGAACGCTTCGTCTAGCAGTGGCAAGTTGTAATCGGCGATGTCCACCAACTCGTAGCTGGCGTCATCGCGCTGCTGAGCCTGTTCCAATACCCACTGAGCCACACCGTGGTTGTTACGTCCTGGGCGGGTGGATCCGGTAATAATAGCGATTTTCAACATCTTGTTGCTCCCTGGCATTGTAGTGCGCCACTTCATTATGATTGACGCGTCATCAAGTCTTGCTAAAAACAACATTACACGAGATGATTGATGTGTCAACAACTTTGAGAGTGTGCCACTCACTACTCTTTGCACATAGGAGAAAAGAAAACATGGGATCCGAAGATACTCGCTGGCTCAACGAACGCGAGCAGAACCTCTGGCAAATCATCCGCGAGTTCATCTGGCAGTTCCCCAGTGCCATGGATCGTCAGCTTTCCCAAGATTCGGCCATGCAATCAGGCGAGTACTCGGTCCTCGCGGTGCTCTCCGAGTCGAAAGAGACTTCGTTACGCCCTGCGGAGGTGGCTAACGAGCTGCGTTGGGACCGCTCCAGACTCTCACACCTTTTGCGCCGCATGGAAGCTAAAGGGCTTATCACTCGCTGCTCCGACGCCCTAGACCGCCGAGGTCACCAGATCGGATTATCCGAGCAAGGCTGGCAGGCAATCCGCGAGGCAGCGCCATTACATGTGCAGTTCGTTCGCCAGTCGCTCTTTGATTCGCTAACTCCTGCGGAGCACGCGGCTCTAGAAACTGCCTTACCTAAGATTTTAGCCGCAATTACACCGCGAGAACCAGAGAGCGTTCCAGCGGACTAGCTGCGCTGTTGGGCCAACTCGCTATTGTTTACCAGCCGAGCAAATTTACCGTCCAGCTTGACCAACTCTTCAAAGGTTCCAGACTCAATGATCTGTCCCTCGTCGAGCACTACAATTTTGTCAGCGCGTAACACGGTGCTCAATCGGTGGGCAATCAACAAGGTGGTACGTCCCAAAGCCAGTTCATCCAAGGCTTGTTGGACCAGTGCTTCGGTGACCGTGTCTAAGGCACTGGTGGCCTCATCCAGAACCAGCACCTTTGGCTGACGCAACATCGTGCGGGCGATGGCCAGACGCTGCTGTTCACCGCCGGAGAAGCGGTGACCACGCTGCCCAACCTGGGTATCTATTCCCTCGGGAAGGGAGCGAATCAGCTCCGCGATTTGTGCCGCTTCCAAAGCGTTCCACAATTGTTGCTCATCGGCGTTCGGGGCAGCCCAAAGCAGGTTCTCGCGAACACTAGCGTGCAACAGGTAGCTTTCCTGAGCCACCACGGATACAACGTCCGCGATGTCCTGCGGTTGGACCTGGCGCAGCTCCACACCATCTAAGCTCACAGTGCCCGAGCTTGGATCTAACAGTCGTGGGACCAAGGATCCGAGCGTTGATTTGCCCGAGCCGGTAGCCCCGACCACCGCGGTCATGGTGCCCGGCTCGAGTTTTAAGTTGATCCCCCGCAAGGTATTGGCACGCGCCCCGGGATACCGAAAATCTACATTCTTGAATTCCACGTCACCGCGCACCGCATCATGGGCCAGTCGACGTGGCTGGTTTGGTACCGGCAGCGCCTGATCAGCGTCGAGGAACTCAAACACTCGGCTAAAGAGCGCCAGCGCCGAGACCCACTGAATAGAAATACTCATCAGCCCCATCACCGGCCGGAAAATTCCCGCCTGCAACCCGGTGAAGGCCACGAGAGTACCAATGCTCATGCCATCCCCGGTGACCGGAAGCCCCGCAACGATATAAAGTATCGCCGGGACCCCGGCGAAAATAATCGACATCGCTGCCATGCGCCACCGTCCGGCGAGCGCACTACGCATTTCCAGATCTATGAGTTTTGAGCTGGAGTCGGTGAACTGTTCGGCATCTAAGGTGCCAGTACCCATCACCTTGGCAAGACGAACCCCGGAGATACTGAGCCGCTCTTCAATAATCGAAGTGAGCGTGGACATTTCGCGTTGTCGTGCCCCGGTGATTTTCCGGCGCAGTTTTGCTGTTTGTTTTGCCAAGATAATCGCCGGCGGCAAGACCACGAGCGAGATCAGGCTCAGCTGCCAGGAAATTGCAACCATCGCGCAGGCCGTAGCTACCACCGTGGTGAGGTTTGAAGCGATTGAGGTGGCCGAGTTGGTGATCACCGATTGCATCTGTCCGACATCATTGGTCAGCCGTGACTGCACCTCGCCAGAGCGAGCATTGGTGAAGAACCCTAGAGATTGTTTTTGCAGGTGAGTGAAAAGTCCGGTGCGCAACCTATGCATGACCTTTTGACCCATCAGGGTGGCTCTCCAGGTCTGCACTACTCCGAGTACCGCGTTTACCAAGGCAATGAGTACCAGCCCACCAGCCAACGCCAACAGTAGTTTGACGTTTTGCTCTGGGATGGCCACATCGATCAGTTCCCTGATGATGAAAGGCTGTGCCAAGCCAATCAGCGATGATGCGACGATCAGTAGCATCACAAAAATTACCGTGCGCAGATGTGGACGGAAAAGTTCCGCAATGCGGCGCAGGGAGACGGGATGGTCCTGCAACCATTCTTTATCTTTTTGGGAATTCCCCGGGCGTGTGCCGCCTGCGCCACCACCTAGTCCACCCATTGGCATTCCAACCATGAGCACCTCCGACCTTCTTGTTCTAATTACCTCAAGAATAGCAGAGGTAACCTCACTATGTGGTTCCATCTTGAAATTGTTGGGAAAAACACCCTATGCTTAAGCACATGCTTCCCCAAGAGTCCGGCCCTGACTTGGTCGACCTGTTCAATCGCAGTTCTCGTATGCTTCGTGGTAAATGGCGCCACGCCTTGACCCCCTACGACATCACACCTCATCAAGTTCGTACCATGATGCTGTTAGGACGCGTCGATGCCGAAGGCATGCGCAACTCGCAGTTAGCCGAAAAGCTACATATTGCCCCACGCTCCACCACCGAGGTCATCGACCAGCTGGTCGCCAAGGACTTGGCCACCCGCACCCCCGACCCTGCGGATCGTCGCGCCAGCTTGATCACGCTGACCGATTCGGGGCGTGAACTGCTACAAAAATTACATGGCGAGCGGAAGCAAAGCCACGAAGAATTTTTCTCCACCCTCGGCGACGATGACCGGGCAGAACTGAGCAGAATCTTGGGCCTCCTCGTGGCAGACGCACCCGGTGACCCACGCTGTTAGAAAACTAATTTAAACCGCGGAAGGGTGGTTCCACAGGCAATGCTGCTGCCTGTGGAACCACCCTTCTTCGACTGGGCTAGTTCTCGGTTTTACCCCGGCGCCAGTACCCCATGAAAGCCACCTGCTTGCGATTGATCCCTGCCTCACGCACTAGGTAACGACGCAATTCCTTGACCATCCCGGCTTCACCGGCAATCCAGGCGTAGAACGGTGCAGATTCCGCAGCCCCGGTTTCCCAGAGGATCTGCTCATCGATGTCAATATCTTCCGGATCCGCATCGGTGTGCACCGCGCCGGCCGCCGGAATCGCTACGACGTCCTTCACCGCTGCGGCAAGCAACACCCCATGCTCGTTAGTGCCACGGGTCAGCCACTGTACCGAAACACCTGAACGGGTGGAGGCGCCAAGGATATCGTCGGTATCCGGAACCTCAATCAGTGCATGCCCGGTGACATTGGCAGGCAATGCTTCAAGAATTGCGCAAATGGCCGGAGCTGCGGTTTCATCTCCAGCCAGCACCACACGGCGAGCGCCTCCGGGGCGGAATTCAATGCCACCATAGGTCTCGTCACTGAGCGCACGGTTCGGACCGAGCAAGAGCAGTTCGTCCCCGACCTGGGCCCTGTCCGCAAATTCGGTCGCCGGCCCACCTTGCAGCGCACCGTTGACCACCTGCCCATGCATCACAAAGTCAATATCCAGCTCTGCGGTATCACCGAGGTTGTCGCGGTGTCCCACCTCGCGGAAGGCGCGAACGGTGTAAGTGCGCATATAGCCGCGGGAACTCGGATCAATGGAAAGCCAGCGCCGGTACCATCCTTCCTGCCCTGCCGGGCTGGACAATGCCTCGGGACGCAACGCTGCGATCTCCTCGGTGAGCGCCGAGCCGCCTGCAGGTGGCAACAAAAGCTTGATGCGCATATCTAGCGAGTGACTGTTGGTGCCGAAGTGCGAAAGATCAGTACCTCCCACGGTGATCCGGCGGAAGGCAGGGGTTAAGTCCTGTGTGCGCATCACCATGCACTGGTAGGCCAGGGTGGCAAGGTGCTCGGCTCCTGGACGAAGTTGCGCCGGCTCGACCTCTTGCGGAGCTAAGACCGGCGTTTGTAGTTCGTCAGCTACCGTAGGTTCTTGTTTGACCGCCGATTTGGTGAGTTCAACAAATTCTGGAGAGCGCACAATGCCTTGGGCAGCGAGCACGTTTTCGGTGCGCAACACCCGGTGGCGTCCGATAGGCAACACCAGGGGGGTGCCAGCGACCGGGTCTGGGATTACCCGGCTTGGCATTCCAAAGACATCCTTGACGGTGCGTTCGGTGACTACCTCGTTGGGGTGACCGGCGGCGTAAATTTTTCCTTCACGCAAGGCCACTAAATGATCTGCATAGCGTGCGGCGAGGTTCAGATCATGGAGCACAATCACCACGGTGATTCCGCGCGTGCGGTTTAGTTCACTAATTACATCGAGTACTTCAAGCTGATGCGCAACATCTAAGAACGTGGTTGGTTCATCAAGTAACAGCAGCTCGGTTTCTTGGGCCAGCGCCATCGCTATCCATACGCGTTGGCGTTGACCGCCGGAAAGCTCATCCACCGCACGGTCCGCTAGTTCCATGGTCCCGGTCAGTTCCAGCGCGCGGTTAACTGCTGCCTCGTCCTCGGCGGAGAAGCGTTTGAACAGACCCTGATGTGGGTAGCGTCCGCGGCTGATCAGCTCACGGGCGGTGATACCGTCCGGCGCCGTCGGTGACTGCGGCAGCAAGCCCAACGTCTTAGCGACTTCCTTGGCCGGCTTAGTATGAATATCCTGGCCATCCAGTAGCACCTTGCCACCGGCAGGCTTGAGCAGTCGCGATAGCGCGCGCAGCAACGTGGACTTGCCACAGCCGTTAGCCCCCACCACGATGGTCACTTCCCCGGTGGGGATATCCAAGGACAGTTCGTCGACGATGGTGACCTTGTCATAGGCCAGGGTCAGATCGTTTGCCTGAAGTTGGGCCATGGGTTATCCCCCGCTTCCTGTTGAATTTGTACGCACCAGGACCCAAATGAGGAACGGTGCGCCGAATGCGCCGGTGATAACTCCTACCGGCAATGAAAGATCTGCGAACAAGTTCGCCGCAAAGAAGTTGGCAACGATCACCAGCGTTGCTCCGGTCAGGGCCGCCAGCGGAATATTAATGGGACCCCGAGTGAGCGCAGCGCTGATAGGTCCTGCCAAAAATGCCACAAAGGCTAACGGACCGGTCACCGCAATGGGTAAGGCACCCATTGCCACCGCGACGAATACCAATAGCACCCGGGCCCAGCCCACGTTTAGACCCAGAGCTGCAGCGGCGTCCTCCCCCAATTCAAGCATCTTCAGCTGACGCAATACGAAGGGAAGTAAAAAGACGGCGATGGTTCCCAACGGAACCAAGAGCAACAGTGCGCTATCCCAGTTGCTCGAAGAAAGCGAGCCGGTCAGCCAGTGCATCACATCACTGGCGGTATTTAGCTGCGCTTGGGTCAGCAGGTATTGGATGAGTGCCTGCAGCATGGCCCCGATGGCCAGACCAGCAAGGATCAGCCGGGAGCCGGTGCGTTTTCCCGAGGCCGAAAGCCAATAGATCAGTGCGGCAACCAGCAGGCCGCCTGCCAGTGCAAAGGCGTTGAGCTTCCAGTCGTTGTAGCCCAAGACAATCATCGCAAAGACCGCGGCCGCCGAGGCGCCATAGCCCACACCGATCACATCGGGGCTGGCCAACGGGTTGCCCAGCCAGCGCTGGAACAGGGCACCAGAGATGCCTAGTCCGGCACCTGCCAGGGCGCCGACGGCTAGTCGCGGTAGACGGTCTGACATGATGATGAAACTTGTTCCGGGAACCTTTTCTCCGCCGAGTACCTGGAGTACTTCCACTGCGGGGAGCCGGTCACGGCCCCAGAACAGATATGCCAGTGCGGTGACCACGATAGCTAGCGCCATCCACAGCGCACTGCGATGCACGCGATGTGACCGGGCAGCGGCTCTCGTTGGTTTATTTGCCTCGAGCCCGCTGGTAGTTGAGGTGATCTCTTTCGAGCTCACAGGCTCACCGACTTCATGCCGCTACGCATCATGATGATAAAGATCGGACCACCGAGCATGGCGCACATGACGCCCACCTGAATTTCACTTGGTGGCGCGATGATACGTCCCACGGTATCGGCTACCAGCAACAAGATCGGTCCGGCAATTAAACAGGCAGGCATCAGCCAACGGTAGTCAGAGCCGACCAATAGCCGCACCGCGTGGGGAATCATCAGGCCCACAAAGGCAATCGGGCCAGCGACCGCGGTGGCGGTACCGGCCAGCACCACCACGCCTATCGAACCGATCACCCGGGCGCGGCCCAGGTTGAAGCCCAGCGCGGTCGCCGTGTCATCACCCATGGAAACGGCGTTGGAAACCTTCGCGGTGGACAACACAATCAAGGCCCCAAGGACCACGACGGGGATGGCGCTCAGGAAGGTGTCAATTCCGGTGGTAGACAGCGAGCCGATCTGCCACATGCGGAATCGGTCCAGGGTGGAATCCGAGATCATTAGGATCGCATTGGTGACCGCTCCGACACCCACGGCCAAGGCGGCACCGCCCAAGGCAAGTTTGATCGGGGTGGCCCCCTCGCGTCCCACATTGGCTACGAGATAAACCAAGATCATCACTACCGCTGCACCGATAAAAGCGGCGGCCATAATTCCGGCTAGCGAGCTTACACCGAGGAAGCCGATAGCCAACACCACACTCATCGAGGACCCGGCGTTCAGCCCCAGGATTCCGGTATCTGCCAGTGGGTTGCGGGTCAGCCCCTGTAATCCGGCGCCGGCCATGCCCAACGCTGCACCGACCACGATGGCACCGACGGTCCGGGCAAAGCGCGAAGCAACCACACCCTGATCCCCATTGGTCGGATCAAAATTCCAGATCGCGTCGGTGACGGTATCCAGCGAGACGCTCCGGGCTCCAAGAAGCAACGAGGCGAAGACCGCCAGAGCTAGCAAGAGGAAAAGTATGAGGAAGGCGGTGAGTTTTCTACCTACCCTCGGCGACTTCACTTGCCCTACATGGGGCGTAATACTTTTAGTCGCGGTCATTGCTTCCTACACTCGTTGCTATGGCTCATCTTCCCTTGCCCACTATTATCGCCCCTGGCGTCGGCCTGTTGCGCGCCGAGAATCCTTCGGAAATGACGTTGGACGGGACCAATTCTTATTTGCTCTTTGACCCAGCCTGCACCGAGCTGACTGCGCGAACCCCAGCAGTTCTCATTGACCCGGGCCCTGATCTTCAAGCCCACCTGCACGCCTTGGCGGCCTTCGACATCCAGCTGGTGCTGATCACCCACCGGCATGCGGATCATACCGGCGGAATTGATACCCTGCACAGCTTGACCGGGGCACCGGTGCGAGCCCGGCTCGAAGAGCACTGCCGAGAGGCGGAGATCTTTGAAGACTTGGAAGTCATCGGGGCCGCAGGAATTGAGGTTCAGGTGGTTTTCACTCCGGGACACACTTCGGACTCGGTGTGCTTTATCCGCCGGGGCGAAACTTCCCACCTGTTCACCGGAGATACCGTACTGGGCCGCGGCACAACTATTTTGGAACATCCCGATGGGACCTTGGCCGATTACTTGGCGTCGTTGCAGCGGCTGCTGGCGATGCCGGATATGGCATTGCATCCGGCTCACGGTGAGCAACATGAGGTGTCCCATCCGTTGCTTCAGACTTATCTGACACATCGCGAAACGCGGTTGGACCAGGTGCGTGCGGCCCTGGACAAACTCGGCAAGGCCGGGGCCGACGTGCAACCAGCGCATTTGCTGGAACTTGTCTACCCCGGCCTCGATGCGCGCTTGGTGGGCGCAGCTAGCCGATCCTTGGAAGCGCAATTGCACTATCTAGGCTTAAATCCTTAGTTGTTACTTGGCGGCCGCTGCGTTTTCGGCAGCCGTGACGATCTTTGGAACTACGTGCTCCAGCGCCCATTCGATGGACAGTGGCGAAGCTGCGGAGATGGCCAAGGTGGCCTGGTCATCTCCCGGTAGGGCCAATGCCTTATTCTTCACCGCAGGGATCTGACCGTATAGTGGCTGAGCCTTGACGATGTCCTCGACGCTGTTGCCAGCAAGGGCAGAGGCGAAGACGATATCCGAATCCCACTCGTTGACCTTTTCAGGGGACACGGTGAAGAAGAAGGTGTCCTTCTCGGCGTTCTTCTGGACGTAGTCTGCCTGAGTCATGCCCAAGGCTGACAGGAAGCGCGGACGGGTGTCCCCTTCGGAGTACACATAGGCGGCGTCCGGGGCGGAGAGGTCCGCAGCGATGAAGGTGGTGTCCTTCAAGGCCTTGTTGTCCTCGCCAACCTGTGCCAGCTCGCCTTCGATTTTCTTAACCAGCGCGTCGGCTTCCTCTGCCTTGCCAAGCATCTGGCCGGCGGCTTCGGTGGTTTCTTCCCAGCTGGTGGTGTAGTTCGGCTTAATCGGGCCGACTACTGGTGCAATTTCCTGTAGCTTCTCGTACTGTTCCTTCGTCAAGCCCGAATACGGGGCGAAGATGACGTCGGGCTTGCTCGCGGCGATTCCGGTGTAGTCAAGGTCGTCACCGATCTTGTACTGTACCGGCGCGTTCTCCGAGCCGATAGGAGCACCAAGCTCTTCTAGCTTGGCGTCCTTCCAGTCCGTCGAGTTGTTGGCGTTCTGACCATAAGCATCGATGTCCATGCCGACCGGCACGGTTCCCAGTGCTAGTACCGCATCGGCGTTAGCCCATGAAATCGTCGCTACCTTCTCAGGCTTCTCGGTAATTTCGGTTTCGCCGTAAATATTTTCGATACTCACCGGGGTGAAGCTCGATCCAGCGGAATCCGAACTCTTTGGTTCTGTGGTCGATGTCGAGCCACAGGCGCTAAGGCCAAGTGCCAAGATTGCGGAGGTTGCTGCCAGTAGGCCAGCACGACGCGTAATTTTCATGGGTCATAATCCAGACGTTGCGAGTTGTCATAAAATAACCGGCACTTAGGTTAGGTAAACCTATGTGAACCGCATGCAACTTTACGCCGATCTCACTTCAATACGCAACATCAAGGACATGTAATCCACGTTACTTAGCCTCAGGTCAGCTGAGCTACCCCTAACCTCGGACGTCACCTGGTCTTATCGACCGGAATGATCTGCCAACAACCTGCGTGGGTCAGCGATGTTTAGTGACAACCGGATCACCAGCAGCCCCGCAAGTAAGACGACCAGCACCGTGGCGACCGTCAGTGGCTTCAGCAACAACGCCAACGACGCGAAGGGCAACACCAGCGCCGCAGAAGCCACGGTAAAACCTATGGCCACGGTTAATGCCGGAATCATCACGCTTTTAACTCGCGCCTTGTTGACTACGCCTAAATCAACCCCTAAACGGTGAAGCCCCAAATATAGGTCTTGACGATCCAAGGTGCCGGCACATTGGCTAATCGCCGCGGAGATGGCCACACATATTAAGGAGATACTCAGCGTCACCAGCACACCGGTTAACACATCGGCGCTCAAGTACATCTCCCACGAGCCGGCCACATCATTCTCCGAAAATGCAAACATCGCCGCCCCAGAACCACCGATGACGGCCACGAAGGCAGCCATAGCCACGCCCGATACCTGACGCCAGGCGCCACCGGGCGACTCCAAAATCATGCGAGCAGCCAACAGCTGTTCAGGGCTCTCGGCCTTCTTCAGTTTCGCCGTGCCCACCTTGGCTACAAGCCACGGCCCAATCAGGTTTAGTGCCAACAGACCCACCCCGAAACCGGAAATGACGATGGTGATCAGTACGCCCAGGCCCACCGGCAACAGACCAACCTTAGAGAACAACGTGTAGATCACCACGATGCTACCGATCGCTATTACCGCGCGCATCCAGCTGGGCATCGGCACCGAACGCCGGGTAGCCACCGCCAATGGAGTAATGACCAACTTACGTAAACCAGCCAGTGCACTAACCACCGAGAGCAATAACACCGCAAGTACCGCCGCGGCAGTTGCCAGCGGAGGAAGGAAGATCGCCGTGCCAATAGCTTCACCTTGGAACTTCACCAGCGCTACCGCCGGGGCCAACGCCAAATACAGCACCACCCCGCAGATCGCGCCCACTAGCGCCGTAGCGGCAGCCTGAATCACCGCAACTGCACGAACCTGAAGTCCTGTGGCACCCAAGAGACGCAATGAAGATAAGGCCCGGTCTTGAGCGCGAGCCGAAAGTTTGGCAGCCGAGGATCCTAAGACCAACAACGGGACAACCAACAGCACCAGCGCAAACGCGGCTAAAGGAATATAAAACCCTTGCGCGTCGCCTTCCAGCTTGGTAAATGACCAAGCTCCACCAAGCACTATCAGCACCATGGCGCTGACCATGGTGTAGGCACCAACCGTCAACAATTGCACGATTCGCCCGGAACTACTCGGCCGTGCGAGCATCCACGCCATATGCAAGGTATTCATGAACGAGGCCCCTGAACAACTGAGTCATCCGCGGTGATCTTGCCGTCTTGAAGCGTTAAGATCCGGTGACAGCGTTGGGCTACCTGACGGTCATGGGTGACCATCACCAGGCTCTTACCCATCCCCACGGTGCACTGCATTAAGATATCCAGAACCTCGCTGCCGGTCACCGAATCCAAGGCGCCCGTAGGTTCATCGGCAAAGACTATGCTCGCACCAGTGACCTGCGCTCGTGCGATAGCTACACGCTGTTGTTGCCCACCGGAAAGCTGACCGATGCGCCGTTGTTCCATCCCTGCCAGACCCAACTGCTGCAACGCTTCCACGGCACGCGCGATTGCTGCGGTGCGTGGTACGCCGTTGACCATCAGAGCCATCGCCACGTTTTCTTCGGCCGTCAGTTCCGGAATCAACAGTCCGGACTGAAAAACGAAACCAAAGGCTTCGCGGCGCAACTTGGTTCTTGCGCTGTCACCAAGCCCATCAACTTCAACCGGCGCTTGGCCCGGCAAGTTGAGGGTGACCGTGCCCGAATCGGGCAACTCGATGCCAGCCAACGCGTGCAGCAAGGTGGACTTGCCCGAGCCGGAGGGACCCATAATCGCAACCGCTGTCCCGGCCGCGATATCAACGTCAATGCCGTTGAGCGCATGGGTACTGCCGTAACTTCTGAGCAACCGGCGGGCTGAAATAACTGGATTGGATACATACGAATTCTGAAGCATAACCTAATGTTCCCAACCCTGCCGCTCAGGCACATCGGAACGCCGATGGAGTTGTACGTGGGCGAACTCATCCCCCGGTAGGAGCCAACGCTCTGCCTGGCTAAGCATCTGGAGGTAGGCTCGTTGATGATGCTGCTCGAACTTTATACCCAACCATTTTGTGCGCCCTGCGTGCGCGCACGACAGGTAGTTCACCGTGCCCAAGAACTGCTGCCCTTCCTCAACGTCGAGGAGATCGATGTGGTGGAACAGGTAGCCCGCGGCAAAGAATTAGCGGTAACTTCAACACCGGTGATTCGTCTGCTGGTGCACGGCGAAGAAAAGTTCCGGGCAGCCGACACCCCAACTTTGCAGCAATTATTATCTGCCATAGCCCATGTCAGCGACTAGGCTCACCTACGTTTCAGCGCGATGTTGCACCGGATAAGCCACTTCATGGGGAAGAATGGATCAGGTGACTAGTGTGCCTAATGTTGACCATGAATGCTTCCAACGAGTGTTGGCAGATTCCACTAACCGTATTGAATGGTTACGGGCACGGTCACAAGGTATCACCGCGACAGACGTAGCTAAGCTGTCTACCGAAAAATCCATTCGGAATGCCGCCTGGGACAAGCTCTACGGTTCAGGGTTCTCCGGTAACACTTACACCGAGCACGGCCGACGTCGCGAGCCGGTCATCGCCGCTTGGGTGCAGGAAAACTTCAATATTTTCCCTTCCTCACAACTTTTCCACTCACAAAATTCTCGGCTGCATTTGGCAACCCCAGACGGTTTGGGCTTTGATCAAGATGGCGCACCGGTATTAGCGGAAATTAAGACTACCAATAAGCCGTTCAAACGGATCCCTAAAAATTACCTTCGCCAGGTCCTCTGGCAGCAGCATGTCATCGGCGCTCAACGCACCTTGTTCGTCTGGGAACAGCACTATAACTTCGTGCCAGTTCAGGCGGTCCCCGAGTTCCTTTGGATCGAGCGAGACGACTCGATGATCCAAGACCTCATCGACAAAGCCGAGCAACTCATTGCCGCCTTGCGGGAGTCAACCTCCCGCGAACAGCAGTATCTGGATTACGGTCCGGCGGCCCTGCGCCTCTAAATATCCAAGGCGCAGGAGGTTTACCCCGGCTATAGCGGTGGGTTCTGGATGGTGCGTGGGTCTGGCAAGCATTCTGGATAAGTCTGGACAAGTTCGCCCAGCAGTTTTTCGCGCAACATATTGCGCAGGTTCCACAGGTCTCCAGGATCCCTGGCTGATAAATAAATGGTTACCGTTTGCAGCCCGCCTAAGGTGTCTGTCACGAGCAGGCTATTATCGCGTCCATCCCACCAGTCCGAAGATTCAAGCAATTCGGTAGTACGCGTACGCAGATATTCAATCGGCGCATTGAGTTTTAATTGCAAGGTGATGTTGCCGCTAATCTCGGTGCTGCGCCGCGACCAGTTCTCAAATGGCGTGGTGGTGAAGTAGGTGGAAGGCAGGATCATCCGCCGTCCGTCGAGGAGCAACACGACCACATAAGTCAAAGTTATTTCTTCAACGGTGCCACGTTCGGCTTCGACCACCACGATGTCATCCACGCGCACCGAGTCGGTAAAGGCAATCTGTAAGCCGGCAAACACGTTGGCCAACGAGGACTGAACGGCCAAACCAACAACCACCGAAGCAAGACCAGCAGAGGCCAAAAGACCTGCGCCTAATGCTCTGACCTGTTCAATTGTCAACAACACGGCAGCTACGGCGATAATGCAGAGCACTGCAATAAGTACTCTGCGCAGTAAACCAACCTGCGTCTGAACCTTCGCTAATCTGCGACCCGGACCAAAACGGCTTCTGATGCGCGCCAGCAGAACCTCTTCAACAACCTTGACCAGTACAATAACGAGCCAGGTCAGGAAGAACACCAAACAGATGAGCAGCACAAACTGCCAGAGCTTGTAAGAGCTACTGTCGCGGTGGAAGGCAAACAGCGAACTTTTGAGAACAATTGAAGCGAAAGTACCGAAAATCTGGATTCTCGCGCTTTTTACCTTGATCTCACCGAGTCCGGTGCGCTGAAAAATACGGTGTGTCAGGCCACTGATCAGGAAGGCAAGAATGGCAGAAAAAATTAATCCAACAGCGACAACAACCAGAAATTGCAACGATTCAGGTAGGAAGCTGGAGGCTTCAACGACTTCGTCGACGGTGGTATCGATAGGTGCAGACGGGCTTGGCAACATCGTTAAAGCATGTCACACGAGACTAGTTGAACGCTGAGCGACACCTTGGATATACCCGGAGACCGGCTCCCGCGTCACGGATACGCACCAGATCAATTCCAGTTAGCTCCCGCGTCTTGCTCCGGGGCCAAAACGGGGTTTTAGTAGTCTTATGGGCCCGTGCCGGACCCTAGGGCGCACTCAGATAGAAAGCCGGTGGTTCATATGCGCCGCACCAAACTTGGACTTCTCGCAGCTCTCGCCGCAGCAAGCATGCTCTCGGTAGCCCCTGCAGCCTCGGCCGCCCCGGTGGCTACCGCAGCGGCCGGATGCCAGACCGTTTATTGGGGTTCTTTATCCAAGACCTCCAACGTCTCAAGTTCCTCAACGATGGCTAATATTCGTACCGGACGCCATACCTGTTTTGACCGGATGGTGATAGACCTCAGCGGTAACCCCGATGGGTATTCGGTGAAATATGTCAGTGCACTGACCGGAATCGGATCAGGGAAAGCGGTACCCACCACGGGTGGCGCCAAATTAGAAATCCTGTTGAAGTCCGGAACCAGCACCAGTTATCGTCCCGGATCCACCATCAAAACACTGAATTACACAACCTTCCGCCAGCAGCTCTGGCTGGGAAGTTTTGAAGGCCAGACCAAGATCGGCATCTCCACGCGGGCACGACTGCCAATGCGTGCCTTTGTCCTCTCTGGCCCTGAGCAAGGATCGCGTTTGGTGATCGATGTTGCTCACAAATGGTAACCAGCTGTGCCTAAGCCATGAGCTTGCCGTCATGACCGGGCGCACCGCGTAACACCGTGTCAACCTGCTGAAGAATGTGCCACGATGCTTATATGTATCGCACATTTGCCTATCAGCAGGTTGACGTTTTTGCCCCCACCGCCTTTAACGGCAATGGGCTCGGCGTTGTCTTTGAGGCAGATCATCTCGATTCCACGCAAATGCAACGCTTCGCCCAGTGGCTGAATTTATCGGAGACCGTCTTCTTCGTGACTCCCACCGAGCCAGAAGCCGACTACGCAATTCGTATTTTTACTCCGACCACCGAGTTGCCCTTTGCCGGGCACCCCACGCTAGGTGCTGCGCATGCGTGGCTTGAATCTGGAGGTCAGGCTGGAACCAACGGCCACCTACTCCAGCAGTGTGATGCCGGCCTAATTCAGGTACGCATCGAACGCGACGCCAGCGAAAAGCATGAGCGCCGCCTCGCTTTCCTTGCTCCCCCGTTAACCCGCAGTGGGCCCCTAGAGCAAGATGTTTTGCAGTGGGCAATTGCCGGGCTGGGGATTAACTCAGAAGATGTCATTGCCCATCAGTGGTTGGTCAATGGCCCCCACCACGCCGGACTACTGCTGCGCGATGCCGACCTCGTGCTAGGAATTGAGCCTGATTATGCGGCCCTTGACGGGCTGGAGCTCGGAGTCATTGGACCCTATACTGCCTCTAGTGTGGCCCAAGGCGTCTGGCAGCCGCAGGCTACCTTATTGCCCCGAATTTCAGGGACGCGCGAGGAACTGCGTCCGCTAGATTATTCGGACCAGACTCGTTCCGAGGAGCGATTTGGCGCCGTGGTTCTTCAACCACCTGCAGACTTTGAGGTGCGTGCTTTTGTCTCTGGTGAGGCCATCCAGGAGGATCCTGCAACGGGTTCACTCAACGCCGGCTTTGGCGTGTGGATGACTAAGGCAGGATTGGCACCGCAGCGTTACACAGTCCGCCAGGGCACCCGCGTGGGTCGCGAGGCAATCTTGCATATTGAAGCGAGTGAAAGCGGGCTCTGGGTCAGTGGGGATGTCACCACGCGCATTGAAGGAACTGTGACTTTCGACTGAATCCCTCGCTAAGCCAGATAATGCATTTTAGTTTCACCGTGCAAGCATTACTCTGGGTCAGTGCCTGAAATCGTAAACTCCCCACCAGACTTTGACCGAAAAACCGCTTGGCGTGCCCTCTGGGCACTGGTCATTGGTTTCTTCATGATCCTGCTCGACACCACCATTGTGTCGACGGCGATGCCCGCCATCATGAAGTCGCTGGATGCCGATATTTCTGGGATCCTTTGGATCAACAGTGCTTATCTGCTCACCTTCGCGGTGCCACTGCTCATCACCGGGCGTCTCGGAGACCGTTTTGGTCCACGTAATATTTACCTCATCGGGTTGCTGATCTTTGCTTTGGCTTCGCTGTGGTGCGGGCTGTCAGACTCACTGGCTTCGCTCACCATTGCCCGTGCTGTCCAAGGCCTAGGCGCGGCAATGATCTCGCCACAAGCAATGACGCTGATCACCCGACTCTTTCCTTATCAACACCGCGGAGCCGCGATGGGACTCTGGGGAGCCGTCGCGGGTATTGCTACTCTGTTGGGCCCCCTTGCCGGCGGGCTGTTAGTCGACTCGGTCGGCTGGGAATGGATCTTCTTCATCAACCTGCCAATCGCCGTATTGAGCTTCATCATGTTGTTGAAATTTGTTCCCCGCCTAGCGCCACAAGCTCATTCCTTCGACTGGGTTGGCGTAGCACTTTCCGCCCTGGCAATGTTTGCTTTGGTCTTCGGCATCCAAGAAGGCGACTCAACAAATTGGGAACCATTCATCGGCCCACTGAGCTCTTGGCACATGATCGTTCTCGGTGTGGCGCTCTTCGCTGTGTTCATTTGGTGGCAATCCAAGACTTCCAAGGAACCACTGGTTCCATTGCGGCTGTTTAAGGTTCGCAACTTTTCGCTGGCAAACGTCGCCATCACCTGCATGGGCCTGACCATTTCTACCATGGCTCTACCCATGGTGTTCTTCCTGCAGAATGTGCGAGGCCTGACGCCTACCCAATCTGCACTCATGATCTCCCCGATGGCCATCGTGGCAATTTTCATTGCCCCAGTGCTAGGAAAGACGGTCAACAGGTTTAATCCTCGAACCCTCGCAGTTCCAGGGTTCTTCCTGATCGGCACCGCGACCGTAGCTTACGCATTGATGATGCACGCGGACATTGCCCTGTGGACCTTGCTGATCCCCTCCGCAGTGCAAGGTATTGGTTCAGCAATGATCTGGCCTTCGCTTTCGCTCGCTGCAACCAAAAACCTCACCCCACGTGATGCCGGAGCCGGTTCCGGCATTTACAACACCACCAGGCAGATCGGTTCGGTCCTTGGCTCTGCGCTCATTGCGGTCATGATGGAAGCACGTGTTTCCGCCGAGATTCTCAAGGTTCAAACCCAGGGTCCCGGAGCTATCCCTGAAGCGACAGCTGTGGGTCTGGGACAGGCATTGTTGCTACCTGGTTTTGTGGCCATTGCCGCGGTACTTGTGGTGGCATTCCTCAACGTCCCGGAAAAGAAGAAAGCCTCCTAGCCTCACAAGCGCAAAAACGGGGTGGGTTCCACATGGAACCCACCCCCTTTTTGCTCAGACAAAGTCGACTATGCAGATTGGTCTGGCTTGTCCTCGCCCTTGACCTTCTCTACGGTTTCACCGATCTTTTCCTGCGCATCGGCAGCAAATTCTTTCACGTTCTCCGAAGCGTCGGCCGCGAATTCCTTCACATTTTCGGACGCGTCAGCAGCGAACTCTTTAACGTTCTCCGAAGCGTCGCCGGCAAATTCCTTGACGTTCTCGACTGCTTCGCCCAGCTTCTTCTTTGCATTATCCAAGAAACCCATGGGTTCTCCTTTTGGTTCGAAACCTGAAAGTGACTACTGAAGGCTTACAGCCCCAACTAAAACTTACGTCAGTTGGAAATTTGCTCACCGTGGAGGCTAAATTATTTCTTTTTCTTCGCCAGCTTCGCCGAGCGACGACCAAAGATCAGTGCTACTGCGATACCTGCAAGCCAAGCATCCTTGGCTAGAGCGGTGCCATCACTTGTCGGGCGAATACCATCAGATTCGGTCATTCCCGGGGTGCGCAAGTAGGAAGCAAGCAGTACGCCTGAGAATGCTCCGAGGCCAAGACCTGCAAGTCGCGAAGGAATGATAGGTAGGAGCAGAGCGCTACCCAGTGCAATTTCGGAGACCGAAACCGCCTTGCCGAAGGCTGCCGGTTCCAGCTGCCCCAACTGCGGCACGCCATTGGAGGCCAGCTGCTGCAGTCCGGCGGCGCTAGCTTCGTCAATGCGAAGCTTGTTGATTCCGCTGTTGAGAATGAATGCGCCACTGACCAAACGTAGTGCGGCGTTTGCGATAGAGATTCCCATGGGCCCTCACTTCTCTTCTAAGTAGATTTACTGCGGCACTCGCAATTATGAGTTGCCTTGAACCTCAGCGTAGTCATCCCGGGGAATGATCACAATCATTTAGTCCCGTGAGCCGGAGTCAATTAGCCGAAACATGCTAAATTCAAGAATCATGATCTCTTCCTCCGCCGTACCTTCAGCCGCTCTGGACCTTTTGATTACCCAGGGGTTCGACACCACCAGCGTCGATGAGTTGGCTGCCACCGCCGGGATGTCACGGTCCACCTTCTTCCGCCGTTTTGGTTCCAAAGAAAACATGGTGTTTGCCGATCAGGAAATGATCATCACTCATGTGAAAACGACACTTGCTGCTTCTTCTGTCAGTGCCACACAAACGCTTATCGACGCGGCGCACGTGGTCTTTGACCAGTACACGATGAACCCCGAGGCGGCCCAGTTACGTCACCGTCTACTTTCCTCGGTGCCTTCGCTGCGCGAACGTGAGCTGGTTTCCACTCACCGTTATGAACGTGCTTTTTATGATTTCCTCTCCGCCAGAGAACTAACCAATACCGCTCCGCACCGTGCATTGAGTCTGGGAATCAGCGCAGGGTTGGTCGCCATCCACAATGACCATCTGCGCCTATGGTTGCGCGACCCCTCCGCCACGGATCGGGAGCATTTGGCTGCAGACGTGTCGTTATTTTTGGACCGTTTCGCAGATTTACTGGATCCCAACCACGCCCCCAAGGCAAAGTCCTCCAAAGCGCCGCGTGTGGTGGTTTCCGTTCTTGACGCAGAAGATGACGAACAAGCGGTACTTGATGCCGTATCAAAGGCACTGCGCGAACACCGAGACTGACACTTAGTTTCTTGACATGACATTGAGTTCCATTAGGCTGGGTATAGAACAGTTTTCCTTCTCTGCCTAGGAGCACACGAAATGACCCAGCAGCACACCGAATTTGAGTTTCCCACCGGCGTTGTGGAACCCGAATACGATCTATGGGCCGACGGGGTAGATATTGACCCCACCGGAGTGCTTGCCGAAGTCGACCCGGTAGATGCCGCGTGGCGTCACAAGGCCCGCACCTTCATCCTGGATGAAGTCAAAGATGACATCCACGAATACTGGGACAAGGCAGACTACCCACTTCACCTGATTAAAAAACTCGGTGACGCCGGACTACTCCGTGACGGGTTGGACTTTACCGGCCATGAACCCATGAGTCCGATGGCCGCTGGATTAGTCAACATGGAGTTGGCACGCGGTGACGGCTCGGTAGCTACCATCGTTGGCGTTCAGGGAGGCTTGGCTCTTCGCTCGGTCATGTTCTGCGGTAGTGCGCAACAGAAGACCAAATACGGTGTTCCGATGCTTGCAGGCGAACTCGCCGGCTCCTTCGCACTGACCGAGCCGACTCACGGTTCGGACTCAGTAGGTCTAGAAACCCGCGCCCATAAGGTCGACGGTGGCTATGTCATCAACGGCGAAAAGAAGTGGATTGGCAACGGTTCCATTGGCGGTATCACCGTCACTTGGGCACGTGATGACGACGGTAAAGTGCGTGGTTTCTTGGTTGATCAGGAATCCGCTGGCTACACCGCAACCACCATCAAAAATAAGCTTTCCTTGCGTGCCATCTGGCAGGCTCATATCCGCATGGAGAACGTCTTTGTTCCAGATGAAGATGTGCTCCCGGACTCCCATAGCTTCAAAGACACCGCACGAGTACTTTTTGCCACCCGCTTGGGTGTCGCCTGGTCTGCGGTAGGCCACGCCACCGCATGCTACGAATCAGCGGTGCTCTACGCCAAGGCTCGCACACAGTTTGGCCGCCCACTGGCAGCAAGCCAGATAGTGCAGGAACGTCTGGCACGGATGCAGTCCGAACTGGCCACCATTCAGCTACTTGCGGTGCAGTCCACCAAGCGTGAGGCACGTGGAGAACTCACCGGCCCGCAGGCTTCCCTGGCTAAATACACTGCAACGCGCACCGCACGCCAGATCGCTTCGAATGCCCGTGATCTCCTCGGCGGAAACGGGATCCTGACCAATAATCGAGTAGCCCGGCACTTTGCCGATATTGAAGCCATCCACACCTATGAAGGTACCGAAACCGTTCAGGCGCTACTGATGGGCCGCAACATTACCGGCATCTCAGCCTTCGCCTAACCCAACAATTTGATACAAATAATGCCGTGGCTTAGGCACCATATTATTGGTGCCTAAGCCACGGTTTTACTTTCCTAGCCTTTACTTTCCCGGCGTAGCCTATTATTCGTGTATGCGGTGGCTTGATGCTCCCACGGGTCTTCTGGCCAGGGATGTCTCGGGTACTTTCCGCGCATTTCCGAACGCACCTGTGCGTAAGGACCGTTGAAGAAACTTACTAAGTCCTCGGTGACCGCCAGTGGGCTGCCCTTGGGTGAAAGCAAGTGGAACTGTACCGGCAGTTTCTCCCTCACTAATCGTGGAGAATCTTTCAGTCCAAAGCACTCCTGCAATTTCACCGCCACCACTGCCGGACCGGTTGAATCCACCGGCGGGTACTCGATTCGAATCCGTGACCCCGAGGGCACTTGTAGTCGTTCGGGAACTAAGGAATCAAATTCATGAGCATGCTCCCACGGCAAGAGCGTTCGCAACGCTCCTACCAGATCTATCTTTGATGCAGGTTTCCCGGAGGCCAAATGCTCCAAGCCTGCCGACAGCCAGTTTGACGCGCCGTCTATTAAACTCGCCTCATCCACCGGGACAAATGGTGCCCCCAAAAGCCGGTACGCCACACCCATTCGGCGGCGTAGATTTTCAAAGGCTTGTTGTTCACCAAAAAGCGCTAACGATTGCTCGCGAAGCGCCGTTGCGGCAGCCTTGCGCCCGAGTTCCTTCGTGGCCTTAATCGGGTGCGAGGCGAGCTCGATGGCGCCCAATGACTCAACCTTGCGGGCCGAAATCTTCCCATCCACCATCGTTGCGCTTTCGCTGACTTGATGAAGCTGGCTGAGCAAACTAAGCACCTGCTCTAGTTCAATACCCACCGCTCGGCGAATCATTGCACCGGTACTTGTTGAAGCACGAGTCACCTCGGTAATCGCTAAAAACTCATAATGCGCCAGGTGGCTACCGCGCGGCAAGGAAGCGCGCGTCCCTGATGCCAGCAGGTAGTCATGATCTTGGACCTTGTGCGCCACCCACTGCGGATAGGCCAAGGCGCAGACACCGGCCAGAGCCATGGACGCATCTTGACTCCGCGCATTCCCGGTAAGTTTTTCAAGTCTTTTGGTCTCTTGTTCCCAGGCTCGGTGACCAGGATGTGTGGGGCGCCGAATTGCCTGAAGCAATTCATCCAGATCAGCGTTGGCGATTCGTTCCGAGCTGGCTAGCAGGGCTACCGCTTCCGCGGTGGGACGTGAACCGAAATGTTCGGCGCCTTCTAGCAGTGCACGTGCCGTCCTCGGATCTGCCGGAATTTTCACCATGCGCTCGCCCAATGCGGTGATTTTTCCTTCACTATCTACCGCTTCCAGTGCGCGCAACACCTCTTCGTCGGTGTGCAGCGTCTTAGCCGGCGGCTCTTCCCAGAGCCGGAGCCCCGCTCCTCGCGGTGCGCCCCAAGCAGCCAGCGAAAGCGCGGCCTGAACCAGATCTCCGGTACGTATTTCTGGGGCAGAACTGGCTGGCGCCGCCGCAAAGGCTTTGGCATCCAAGGTGCGCACCACCGTTCCAGGCCCTAGTCGTCCTGCACG
Organism: Glutamicibacter sp. BW77; assembly: GCF_002332285.1. Classification (NCBI taxonomy): domain Bacteria; kingdom Bacillati; phylum Actinomycetota; class Actinomycetes; order Micrococcales; family Micrococcaceae; genus Glutamicibacter; species Glutamicibacter sp. BW77. The sequence goes on from NZ_NRGT01000057.1 coordinate 110,038, forward strand.
GCCGGCTCGCTGAGTGGCTGACGCTCGGCTTGCCACCACCGTGACCAGTCCAGCGATACCGCGCCCGGCGTCTCGGCGCGGTTCGCGCGCATAACCAGCGTCAACTACTAGACGTACCCGAGGCACGGTCAATGAGGACTCAGCAATCGAGGTGGACACGATAATTCGTGGTCCTTCGGTAACATCCGGTTCGGCGAGTATCTGGTCTTGAATCTTTGTGGGTACTTGAGAATGCAAGGCGAAGGCGGTCATTCCAGATGCTGCAATCTGGGAGCAGACACGGTCAACTTCGCGGGCGCCTGGAACAAAGACCAGGGTATCGATTACGGTTGTGGACCGTTGGTTCAGTAGTTTTGAATGTTTCACCGCCACCTGTGCGACATGGGATAGATACTCTGCGCTGATTCCACGTTCGGTGATCCGTTGCCTAGTGAAACTGTCAAAGAGTTCGGTCACCTCAAATTGTGCGGTGTTAGCTGTCAACAACCGCGCAGGTTCATCACGTGCCAGGAGCTCTGAAAGTTCTTTAGAATGCAGGGTCGCACTCATCACGATCAGGCTCAGATCATCTCGCAGCTCGCTGACCTGGTTCACCATGGCCAGTAAAAGGTCGGTATCGATGGATCGTTCGTGGACCTCATCAATGATCACCGCGCTGATTCCGGCTAAATCTGGATCAGCCAACAACCTGCGCAGCATCAGTCCGGCGGTCACAAATTCAACCTGGGTATTTGCCGAGCTTTGACGTTCACCACGGACCGCAAAACCTACCTTGTCCCCCAGCCTTGAACCATCCAGTTGCGCTAACCGACGTGCCGCGGCACGGGCCGCTACACGGCGTGGCTGAGTGACGATAATCTTGCCGGTGAGCCCTTGCGCAGCCAGTGCCACGGCCACGGTGGGTGGCACGATGGTGGTTTTACCCGAACCCGGTGGCGCCTGAATGACTAAGGGCCGACTCGGTTGAGTTTGCAACGCAACTTGTAGTTCTTGGCGACTTAGTCCGAAAGCCAAACCCGAGGCGATACGTTCAAGGTCAAAGGCTTGGAGATTCATAGGTGCTATACCGCCCAAAAAGCTTGAATCGCGCTAACCACCGGTTCAATGGGGAACAAGGTACTACCGTGAGTTCGGCCCGGAAGCGCAACCAGTCGAGCGTGTGGCAAAGCGCGGGCCATCAACTTATTTTGATCAAAGCGGGGCTGATCACGGGTACCAATCAATAACAGCGTGGGGGTGGTGATCTTCGAAAGCTGGCTCAGCTCTAGGTTCTGCACGGTTTCGGCTGCGTCGTAGTAAGCCGCCAAGGCCAAGGGGTCGTTGTTAAGGAAAGCTAATCGGGTGGCTGGGTCTAGCCTGCCGCGGGTTTCTTGTCCGGTGACAAAACCTTCGATATCTCCTTGACGCAATACTTCTAAGTAACCGGGGAAGAACAGTTTGCCAATCTCCCCGTCGGTAATCTCATAGGTTCCCCCGAGCATCGTGAGGCTCAGGACCCGATCAGGACGGTCCATGGCGACGTGCAATCCACTACGCGCGCCGAAAGAGTAACCAATAATGTGTGCTGCCGGAAGGCCAAGATTATCTAGTACGGCATATATATCACTGGCAATTTTGTCCATCGTGTAATCGGAGCTTTGATGAGACTTCATTGATTTGCCATGCCCGCGAAGGTCCATGCGAATGGTGCGGTGCTTGGCGCCTAAGGCTTTGGTATATCCCAGCCCGCGCCAGATAGAACGTGAGAGCGCCGATCCGTGGAGGAAAAGAATTGGCTCACCGACAGCTTGGTCGTCATCAAAGAAGATTTCGGCACCATCTGCGGGGTTATTAATCATCGGCATACCTCCGATTAAATCCCCTTGTGTCTCACCGAGCAATTCGCAGGGCACCAGCCTGGTGTGCATTACCCGCTTTCTATCGACTTTGGTCATAAAAAGGATGACACTAAAAGTATGAGGTCGATGGCTTAATACCGCGACACAGAGACATGCGAGGGAAGGAGCATCATGCGCAACGGTCAAGAGGACGAGCTTGGAGTCGAGACTCAGGAACAGGCCAAGGCACACGTGAAGCACGATCATGAAGAAGAGTTAGTGGAGGAATGGGAGGACGAATCATTCCCGGCCTCTGATCCACCCTCGAATTACTAATCCAAACGAACTGAGGATTCGTTTACCTCACGCTCAGGTATTGATAAGAATGCCGTCCTAGAGTGGTGATTACCTTCTCAAGGTGCGAGTGATTTATAAGAATCGATCTGCGCGGGCTTTACCTCCTTGACCCCCGCAGATCGATTCTTTTTTTAAGCTTCTTCGTTACTTCTTTTTCGTGAACTCAATCGTCGTGGCGCTGCTCGCGACCACATCCAACTGGAGTTTGCCGGTCGCATTCTTCGTCACGCCACTGCCTTTGGCGGCAAACGGGGCCTCCGCTCGCAACTGGGTCTTCTCGACAGCTCCGTTTCCAGGTGCATAAATCTGTGCTGCCCCGGTGGCTCGATATCCTTTAGGCAAGTTAACCGTCAGCGGGTTTTTCGACTTTTTGGCTGCATCGTTTTTATTGATCACGGTCACCTGAACATTGCCGTTTTCAGCCTTAACAGCATAGGCCGTAATGTTTTTGTCCCCCGAAATTTTCGTAGACATGAACTGGCTACCAATACTCAAGCTGGCTAAGCGCATAGCTAGGTAATTGGGCTGGGCGAGCACTTGGCCTTCACCCTTGCTACCGGTTCCGTCCGCGGAACAGACCACCGACATCGGCGCTCCACCTCGGCAGGCACCAAGCATGGAATGCATGTTCATCCGCTCCACCCCAAGACGCGCTGATGCAAAAATATGGTCAATGGTCCACAACGCGGTGGCGTGAGTTCGAGAGGTATTATTCGTCCCCGGGCAGCTCGTTGACCCGGTTTCTTCGACCCACAGCGGAACCTTCTTTTTATTGGCCTTGGCTAATCCAATTCCTAGCATTTTCGTGGCACTCTTACTCACCACAGGTTCTAGTAAGTTCTGCCATTCGGGTCCGCGCCCGGGCACCTTATCCGAGGAGCATTCATAGATAGCATAATAGTGCTGGGTTAACGCCGTAGTGTTAGGTAGTTTCGCATTCAAAAACGCGCTCATCCACGAGCCGTCAAAGACGCCGGGACCAACAATTGGAACCTTCTTACCGGTGGCCTCGTCGATGGCTTTGACGTACGCCCGCACCTGAGTGACGTACTTCTTTTCATTCCATTGCGAAGGTTTGCGCACCTGCAGCCCAGGACGCGCATCATTGGTATACCCATTGGGTTCATTGCCGATAGAGATTCCAATCAGGTGATCCCCGAAAGTCTTCACAGCATATTTGGCCATATCGGCCCCGCGCTTCGGATCATAATGGCCCAGCGGAATACCGATGGTGACCTTAGAGTCGAGCTTCTTGACCGTTTTCATCACGCGTTCGAGATCTTGGGGAGTGACCAAGGTTTTACCCTTTGGCGCTTTTTCTCCCGTTGAAGTCCAGAAGGTTTCGCGGTCCAAGACGTTTCCGCCAAAACGTAAACCAGGATGCCCCAACCCTGCGAGCATCTCGTCGAGGTTACCGACTTCTGGGTCCCAACGCGGGTCGCTAAGCTCGGTAGCCTCAAAGGACACTCCGATGTTGTCATCGCTCAGGCTAGTACCGAGGTTTGAGGATCCGACATTTAAGGTAGTTGCCTTGCCTGCGGGTTTGTTATTAAAGTCTTGGACAAAGTCCGGCAGCGGCTCTGGGGTCGGTGGTGCCGGCGTCGCGGAATTTGAGGCCTGTGGCTCTTGCGTCGTTGGGCCCGAAGAGCAACCGGCTAACAGTCCGCAGATCAAGAGCGCGGCAAGGGATTTTGTCGCTTTGGAAATCACTTCGGTCCTCACAGTTATTTGCATGCTGTCCAAACTTCACTCTATCGCGAGCCTAGAGATTCTCTGCTGACATGAATTATCGCGAGTCTGGTTCCGCGAAGACGATGCTCTAGTGTTATTCAACAGATCAATGCTCTTGCGTGAGTTCTGCCATAGAGTTGTTTTAAGCAACAAAGACTCATTCTATGGAGAGGCACCACATGGAGTACGAACTTGTCAGCCCGCGTCCCGACAGTAACCGTCCGTACGTCGCAGCAGAAAACCGTTACGAGAATTTCGGCTACCGTCGAGTCGGAGATTCGGGCTTAGTTTTGCCTCCTCTCTCGCTGGGCCTGTGGTGGAATTTCGGTGACAACCGCGCATTTGATACCCAACGTGAAGTCTTGCGTCACGCTTTTGACCACGGCATCAACCACTTCGACCTAGCTAATAACTATGGTCCGCCAGCTGGTTCGGCTGAAGAGAACTTCGGTCGAATGATGCGCAAGGACTTCATGCCTTACCGTAATGAGTTGGTCATCTCTTCGAAGGCCGGCTACGACATGTGGGCCGGACCATTCGGTAGTTTCGGGTCACGCAAATACTTGCTGGCCTCCGCAGAAGCATCCTTGCAGGCAATGAACTTGGACTACGTGGATATCTTCTATTCGCATCGTTATGACCCGAAGACTCCCCTAGAAGAAACCATTGGTGCGTTAGATACCTTGGTCCGTCAGGGCAAGGCCATCTATGTCGGTATTTCCTCCTACTCGGCCGAACGCACCGCGCAGGCCAAGGCCATCGCAGACGAGCTAGGAACCCCACTGGTCATCCACCAGCCTTCCTACAACATCTTGAACCCATGGGTAGAGCACGGTCTATTGGCCACCTTGCAGAAGGAAGACATGGGAGCTATCGCCTTTACTCCTTTGGCTCAAGGTCTGCTAACCGACAAGTACCTCAACGGCACCGATGTGCAGCGCCAGGGTGGACGACGCTCCTTGGACGCACAGCTGACCGAAGAGAACTTGGACAAGATCCAAAAGCTCAACGACATTGCACTTCGTCGCGGCCAGTCTTTGGCACAGATGTCCTTGGCTTGGTTGCTCCGCGAGGGTGCGGCCACCTCGGTGCTCATCGGCGCTTCCTCAACCAAGCAGCTGGACGAAAACCTCGGCGCACTAAAGAACGTTGAATTCACCGAGACCGAGCTCAACGAAATTGCTTCGATCGCTCAAGGCGATGCCGGAATTGATTGGTGGAAGACCTCGGCAATCAGCTAGTTTCTTCCTAGTTTTCAAACACCCGTGCGACGTATTCTCAAGCGTCGTACGGGTGTTTTGCATTCGGGCGCAAATGAGAGACATTCACGAGGAATCCGTCTTGAATCCCAGACGATTCAACGGATCTGAGTGTGGCCGATTTGCTGAACTGAGGATATGCTCGAATTAGACGCGCCGTGAAGTGATTCACATTCATTTTATGGACGGGATGGGTATCGTGGAATCCACAAGCCCACACAGACCTCAGCACAGACTAGACAGGAGCATCATGAGCGCCCCGACCTACAAGGTACTAAACCCGGCAACCGGCAAGATCGTTGAAGAATTCCCGACAGCCACCGACGCACAGGTCGAGCAGGCACTCGCCTCCGCACAATCTGGCTACGAGTCGTGGCAAAACGTCGACATCAACGAGCGTGCCAAGATCGTCAGCAAGGTCGCTCAGCTCTTCGCCGACAAGGCCGATGAACTAGGCAAAATCATGACTCTGGAAATGGGCAAGCCACTTTCCGAGGCCGTGGGCGAAGCAGAATATTGCAAAGACATCTTTGAATACTTCGCCACCGAAGGGCCCACCCTGGCGGCAGATCAGGAAATCAAGTCCTTCTCCGGTGGCAAGGCAGTCGTCCAGCGCCGCCCGGTAGGCCCGCTGCTTGGCATCATGCCGTGGAATTTCCCGCTGTACCAGGTTGCTCGCTTTGCCGCGCCAAACCTCATGCTGGGCAACACCATTGTGCTCAAGCATGCAGAGTCCTGCCCACGCTCGGCTCTAGCAATCCAAGAAATCATGAATGAGGCAGGGGTTCCTGCGGGCGTGTACAACAACGTTTTCGCCACCCATGATCAAATCTCCACCATCATTGCTGATTCACGGATCCAGGGTGTTTCCCTGACCGGTTCCGAACGCGCTGGCGCGATCATTGGCGAACAGGCCGGACGTAATCTGAAGAAGGCAGTACTTGAACTTGGCGGTTCGGATCCATTTGTTGTTCTTGATTCAAATGACGTGGCTGGCATCGCCGAGACCGCGTGGGGCTTCCGTATCGACAACACCGGTCAGGCGTGCAATTCTAATAAGCGCATGATCATCATGGAAGATATTTTTGATGACTTTGTTACCGAGCTAACCAAGCATGCCGACGGGCTGACACCCGGTGATCCAATGGCAGAAGTCGACGGCACGTTCGCACCGATGTCCTCGCGTAAGGCTGCCGAAGATCTGCACGCACAGGTACAGGATGCGGTGTCCAAGGGCGCCACACTTCATACCGGTGGTGTACTGCAAGATGGTCCTGCGGCCTACTACTCCCCTGCCGTGCTCAGCGGTGTCACCAAGGACATGCGCGCTTACTACGAAGAGCTGTTCGGCCCAGTCGCCGTGGTGTACAAGGTCACCAGCGACGAGCAGGCACTGGAACTTGCCAATGACACCATCTACGGTCTGGGCGGTTCGGTGCACTCCACCGATGAAGCTCGTGCCGCCAAGGTTGCTATGGGCCTGCAGTCGGGTATGGCGAACGTTAACTCGCCAGCAGCCGAGGGCGCCGAAATGCCGTTCGGTGGCGTGAAGCGCTCCGGCTTCGGCCGTGAGCTTGGCCCGTTGGGCATGGAAGAATTCGTGAACAAGCGTCTGTTCTACATCGGCGAGTAGCAACAGATAAGCAGGGGGCCGAACCAGTTTCGTGAACTGATTCGGCCCCTCTTCTTGTGCTTTAAACTCGCGAGCCCTCCAACGTTGCATCTTTTAGCCGGCTACCAGCTATTCGCCCGACCAGTTGACGGCTGGGAAGCGACGTCACGAATTGTGCGGCGTTCAAGCAAGCAGGCCATTGTGCGCAACTTGAGCGAACGCGATCGCAGCTTGGTGCGCCTGGTCGCTGCTGGACTGACCAATGTACAGATCTCGCGAATTTCTCACATCTCGGAAGGTTCTATGAAGCTTCATCTGGCGCGCATCTTGGAACAGCTCAATGTCACCAATCGTGTGCAGCTGGCGGTTATTGCCACCGAATCAGGTTTGGTTTCCCTCGCTGACTTGCAGATTGTCAGCTAGAATTCTGCGCTGGCTAGTAAACGGTTCGTAGCTGAGTAGCTGGAATCCACATCTCTCCACCATCACGTTCAATCTGTCGCCACGCGCCTTGACGCGCCACAATAATCACCGCGGTATCGGACTGCAAAATGCGCGCTAATGCGTGGTGATCCCCAGGACCACGACGTGCGTTGAGTCGGATGGTGGTTAATGCACGCTGATTGGGTACAGCAATCAACCCACCCTTAGCAGGACGTGAGGGCAGAGTCTGCAGATACATGCTCGGTACCCAGCCCAACAGCTGTCCGAATTGTACTTGTGACCACAACCCTTGCTGCAGAACCATGCGGACCTTACTCGCCTGCTCAATAACCTTGAGCACTGGATAGCCGGTGCCGCTACCTTTGCGAAGGTTCAGTGTAGCCGTGGTGACATGGGTGGCTTCGATTAACGAATAACGCGACAGCACTCGAGGACTATGCTCATCTTCGCTCTGACCTTCAATTTTTTCGTCAAAGGCTGACGGAATCGGCTCTAGGTAAATATTTGGTAGCCAGCCATAGATGCGGTGAACGTATACGTGAGCCCAGGATCCTCGCACTTCGACGAGTGCAATTTCAGTTCCGGTGCTCAGATTGCTCTGAACAAGGTAGTGTCGCCCGGCACCCTTACGTAGTTTCAGCTCTGCCGTCGTGCGGTGCGTATGCGTCGGTGACGACGTCCGAGCCGAAGGATGCGGATAACCCAATTGGTTCACAACCACCTCGATATAGAAAAACTTAAGGAACCAGCAAGTAGCTGATTCCCTAAGTTTATTTCATGTTTGAAGAGTTTTTCTCTTCTTGTGGTTTTATTCGCCTGCCGACTGGCGTGTTCCTAGCTCACGGTCCAGTCGCAGGATGCCGCTTCCGTCATCTCCGACAAGCTTCAGGCGGTCCAGAATCTCGGATACGGTGGCCTCTTCTTCGACCTGTTCCTCGATAAACCAGTTCAGCATCGGGATTGAATCGATGTCACCCTCGGTCTGTGCCAGTCGGTACAGTTCACGGATTGCTTCCGAAACTTTCCGTTCGTGTGCCAAAGACACTGCGAAGGCGTCAGCAACGGTTTTGACGTTCATCTGTGGTGCTGGCTGCTCACCGATGGTTGGGTGTGCGTCACGGTCAGTCATATGAGTCATGAACTTTTCCGCGTGCACGATTTCTTCGGCTGCCTGTGCACGGAACCAGCCGGCAATGCCGGAAAGGCTCATGACATCCATCTCCACTGCCAGCTGACGGTAAACGGTCGCAGCGGTCAATTCGAGAGTTAACTGAGTGTTGAAGGCTTCTGCAAGTTTTCCTGTAAGTTCCATGACTAAAGACTACGACTCATTTTCCTACTTGTCATCGAAGTTCGGACACACTAATTAGCAGAGTAATTAGCGAACACTTTTGAGTTGACCAGTAGTTAATTGAGCCGATGCTAACCAAGGTTAGGGCAACCGAACAGATCTTCTGGGCTTACTTTCCCAACCCCGCACGTCGCAACGCTTCAGCCATCGCGGTGTTTCCGCTCGGCGCCGGCGCTGCCTGGCGTCCGGCCTTTGGGGCGCGGTCCCCACGAGTCTTCACTCCAGCATTGGGCCGTTGTCCGGTACGAGCTTTTGGCTGCTCCGAGACAGTTTTCTCTCCGGGCAATTCGTCATCCAAACGCAGGGTCAAAGAAATTCGCTTACGCGCAGCATCAACCTCAAGGACCTTGACCTTAACTATCTGCCCCGAGCTGACCACTTCGCGCGGATCCGAAATGAACTTAGTGCTCATTGCCGAGACATGGATCAGTCCGTCCTGGTGCACACCCAAATCAACAAAGGCACCGAAGGCCGCGACATTGGAGACTGTACCTTCCATGATCATCCCAGGCAGCACATCGGAAAGCTTCTCCACACCTTCACGCAACGCGGCGGTCACAAATTCGCCGCGCGGGTCACGAGCGGGACGGCGTAGTTCTGCAATCACATCGCGGATGGTCGGTTCACCGAATTGTTCGGTGGTAAATTCCGCTGGATCTAATTCTTCTAACCGTCTCCCACGGCTCTCTGCCGCCTGTTGCAAACTCTTGGCCAGCGCATATGCCTCCGGGTGAACCGAGGACGCATCGAGTTTTTCCTTACCCCCGGTGATGCGCAAGAACCCGGCACACTGCTCATAGGCTTTGGCGCCCAAGCGCGGAACCTTCAGCAGCTCGCGGCGTGTAGCAAAAGCACCGTTAGCATTACGGTGGTCCACAATGTTTCTGCTCAATAGTGGGCCTACACCGGCCACACGTGAAAGCAGTGCCGGGGAAGCGGTGTTAACATCAACACCCACCGCGTTCACACAGTCTTCAACCACCGCATCCAGTGCCCGGTCAAGCTTTGTGGCACTCACATCGTGCTGGTACTGACCCACTCCAATGGATTTTGGATCAATTTTCACTAGCTCTGCGAGAGGGTCTTGTAGGCGGCGGGCGATAGATACTGCTCCGCGGATTGAGACATCTAGATCTGGCAATTCTTGGCTAGCAAGTTCGGAAGCCGAGTACACCGAGGCACCTGCCTCGGAAACGATGACCTTGGAGAGCTCTTTACCGCCCAGGGCCTTGATCACTTCTGCCGCCAAACGGTCGGTTTCACGACCGGCGGTGCCATTACCCACGGCAATCAGCGAGGTGCCATGTTTCTGCGCCAGCTGGGTGAGCGTCTTAACCGATTCGTCCCATTTGTTCGCAGGTGCATGCGGGTAGATTGTGGCAATGTCCACGACCTTGCCGGTCAGGTCCACCACTGCCACCTTCACCCCGGTACGCAGTCCCGGGTCAAGACCCAGAACTGCCTTGTTTCCGGCCGGCGCAGCCAACAGGACATCGCGAAGATTAGCAGCAAAGATCTTGACCGATTCATCCTCGGCAGCTTCAAAGAGGCGAGCCCGAAGATCTGATTCAAAACGGGTTAGTAAACGGGCTTTCCAAGCTAGACGTACGGTCTGCTGTAGCCAGCTTGCTGCCGGCGCATCACCACCGGTGCTGATGCCCAAGGACGCGGCGATAGCGTTCTCGTACCCGGCACGAGCTTGCGCTAAGGCTTGGTCATCACGTGGGTCAGCCTCGGCAAACTGCAGCTTCAGCACCCCATCACGTTCACCACGTAGTAGCGCGAGCACCCGGTGTGAGGGCAACGAATCAAGCGTCGCCACATAGTCCAAGTAGTCCTTGTACTTTCCTTGAGCCTCCGCGGTCGCAGTAGCTGCGGGGCTGGCACCGACCCGGCCGGTTTTCCACAGTCGCTCACGCAACTCTGATGCCAGCACGATATCTTGCGAGACTCGTTCGGTCACAATTGAGCGCGCACCGGAGAGCGCATCTAGCTCGGTAGCAAAACCAGCCTCGGCGTTCAGGTACTCCCCCGCCGCAACCTGCGGATCGGTGTTGGGGTTGGCTAAGAGCAGATCCGCCAGGGGTTCCAGACCCGCTTCTCGCGCAATCTGAGCCTTGGTGCGACGCTTCGATTTGAATGGAAGATAGATGTCTTCCAATTCGGCCTTGGTCACCGCAGCGGTAATGGCTGAATCGAGTTCGTCGGTGAGTTTTCCGACCTCGGTAATTGCTTCGCGGACGGTCACGCGGCGTTCTTCGAGTTCACGCAGGTAGCGCAGTCGCTCTTCGAGAAGACGCAGTTGGGTATCGGAGAGCATTCCCGTGATTTCTTTACGGTATCTGGCGATGAAGGGAACGGTGGATCCGGAGTCCAAAAGTTCAACGGCGGCTTTGACCTGCCAGATAGCTACTTTGCTGTCGCCAGATAGTTCGATGGCCAGCTGTTCAAGGATTCTCTGCTCTGTGCTACTCACCGAACCATTGTGCCTCACACGGCTTATTCTTCAGATGATCGACTCGGTTGACACCCAGCTGATCCTAAAACTTGGACGTTAGACTTAGTGACTATGGGGAGTGTAACTATTCGAAAAACTGCTGCGATACTTGCCGTATCGTCGCTCGCCGTGTTGACCGCAGGTTGTTCCGTTTTAGAGGACACCGCGTCGTCAGCCGCCACACAGCTAACCGATGCTGCCGCGAAGGAAATGGTGCGCCAAGCGTGCGCTCCAATTCAGGACGGGACCATTGACGCCGGAGAGTTACGTGTACTTGGTTCCATCATTACTTCGGTCGAGGGTGGTGGCTTGCCACAATCCATGATTGATATTCTCAACGAGCTAGCGAACGCCGGGGATCATGCCCCGCGTGCACTGCAGGATCGGCTAGTTAATGCCTGCGAGGATTCCAACGCGGCAGGTAACTAACCCTGCGGTGATCTAGACTTTTGAATCATGGTCGAAATTCCCACTCACGGTAAGGTCCGTCTCGATGCGTGGCTTCGGGCCGTGCGTATCTATAAAACGCGTTCGGCCGCAACGACTGCCTGCCGTGCTGGACATGTTCGGCTTAACGGGGATCCGGTCAAAGCCTCCCAAATTGTTGTTCCTGGGGATCGCATCCGTGTACGCAAAGACGGTTGGGACCGGGAGTTGGAAGTCACCGGGCTCATTTCCAAACGTGTCGGTGCCCCGGTAGCGGTTAAATGCTATCTAGACCATACTCCGCCGCGTGAAAAGGTAGTCGTCCCGCAAGTTCCCATACGGGACAGAGGAGCCGGACGCCCCACCAAGAAGGACCGCCGCGAAATGGATCGCCTGCGCTCCTCTTGGTTGGACACCGAGGACTAACTCAGCGTAATGTCGGGAACATCCGTCTCAAATTCGAAGATTTGCGCGTAGAAAGCCAATGAACTTTCCAATGCCTTGATGATGTTTACCGACTGACGGAAGCCGTGCTGCTCGCCAGCAAACAGGATGTAAGCGTGTGGGATTCCACGTTTTGCTAACGCGTCGGCGACCACTTGTGATTGTGCTGGCGGTACCACCTTGTCCTCGTCACCTTGCAAGAGCAACACCGGGCAGGAAATCTTCTCCACATGATTGATCGGAGCCCGCTTCTCGTAGAGGTCAGCCGCCTCCGGATACGGACCGACAAGCGAGAACATGTACTGGGACTCGAAGTCATGGGTATCTTGAACAAGTCCCACTAAATCCGAGACACCATAACGACTGATCCCAGCGGTAAACACGTCGGAGAATGTCAGAGCACACAGCACGGTCCACCCGCCAGCGCTCCCGCCTTCAATACCGATCCGCTGCGGATCTGCCAGTCCCCGGTTGATGAGCGCCTTGATTACCGTGACGGTATCGGCAACATCAACTACACCCCACGCGCCGCGTAGTCGATTACGGTAGTTACGTCCGTATCCGGTGGAGCCACCGTAGTTCACATCCACCACACCGATACCGCGTGACGTGTAGTAGGCAATGGAGGTGCTCAACGTAGCCACGGCCTGACTGGTAGGTCCACCATGAACGAAGGTTACATACGGTGGGAGTTCTCCCTCAAGCCCGGCGTAGCCAACTTGGCGAGGCTTGTAGAGCAGTGCGTGCACCGTCTGGCCTGCCTCATTAACACACTCAAATTCTTCGACCTCCGGAAGCATTTGCGGATCTGGGAGTTGCTCGATAGATCGGGTCACACAGCTGTGCTCTAGAGTTTCGATATTGATCAAGGAGATTTCTTCTCCATTGGTCAACGAAGACGTCCGGGCCAACAACCAGTTGCCGTCAAGATCCAGCGGGCGAACCCGGGCAAAAGGCAAATCTAGATCCTCTAATCCGCCGGTGGTGGTGTGAACCCGTGCGAGCTTAGTAGTTCCGGTTCCATAGGAGCAGAGCAATGTCTGTGGATTTTGGCTTAGGTACCATCCGGTACCTACCTGCCATAGCGGGCCGGCAAATTCTGCGGCACGGTCCACCAGCCGTACGGTACGTCCCGAGCTGAGCTGGTAGGTGTAAGGATTCCACCAACCAGAGGAGTCTGAGATAAATGCCAGCCGGTCATCATCAGCCCATTCGGGCTGCAGTACCGAAATTTCTGGGCCTCCGGCAATGACCGTGTCTTGCAAGAACCCCTGCGTGGAATATTCTGCGAGGTGAAGTTCTGTGCTGTCCCATGGCATATTCGGGTGTTCCCAGCTGATCCAGGTTAGCTGCTCACCGTTCGGGCTCAGCCGTGGCCCGGCAACAAAGCGCGCAGGAGAACTGAGCAGTCGAATCGCTGCGAGATCTTCGCTAGCACTGCCATCAAGAGGAATTTCCACGATATGACGAACAGGTTCACCGCGTAAATCTTCCATAATCGCCAAGACATGCCCTGCCGGACCGGGAACAAGTTCGGCGAAACGCAGCGTGGGGTCCGCGTCGACCATGCTCTGCGGGGTCAAGGCAATCGGAGTTTGGTCTGCTAACAGCTGCAAATATACTCGCTGATCACTGAAGTTCGCGAAGACTACTGCAGGAACATCCCCAGCTAACAGCAGCCAGCTAGCGCCGCCGTATTCGTGGACTCGCGAACGCACGTTATAGGGAGCATCAATGAGGGTTCGTCCCTCATCTTGGCTGTGACGGTCATACTCCACCAGGGTCATCCGACCGCCCTCGGAAGGCAGGCCTTCTTGCACAATGAGTTTGTCGCCGAAGAAACAGGCGGCACCCAAAGGTTTAGTGCCGGCGGCTACTTGCGTGGCTGAGATAGTTGACGGCCAGGATCCATGAGGCATGTGCTGAGGCATGTGTTAGATACTAGTCACATATTCTGCTCAGAACGACCCTCGACAAGCCATAACACGGTGCGCTTGGATGGAGTTATGGCTAAATTTGTGCTGTTTTTACGCGGAGTAAACGTCGGTGGGGTCAAAATTCTGATGAAAGATCTTGCTGCGCTGCTCAGCGATGCCGGATACAGCCAGGTAAAAACGGTGCTCGCCAGTGGCAATGCGATCCTAGAGGCCCCACACGATAATGCGTCGGTGCTTCGTGAGCAATGCGAAGCACTGTTGGCTCAACATTATTCTCGTGCGATTCCCTGTCTGGTATTCACCGCGGACGAGGTTCATGAGCTCGCTGAGGACTTCCCGGTGCAACTACCGGATGCCAATCATGAGTACCACCGGTACCTTAGCCTGTGCTCCAGTCAGGAAGATGCCCACCAGCTTCATCTTGCGGCGATGGCGCTGGATTCGGTACAGCAGACTGCCCTGCGCGGTCGAGCACTATGCTGGGTGAGTCCTAAAGGCCAAAGTCTTGACACTCCGGTAGCAAAATTGGTGGCCGCTGAGTCTCGCAAGTATCTGATCACCACTCGAAACCTGAATACCTTAGTAAAACTTTCGACAATTATTCGAGCACAGTAGTTCCGAGCATAATTAGCTCTGCTGTTTCCATTTCAACTCGCTGAGGGCCACTTCCATGCTCATTGTCTTCGATCTCGTTGGCATCTTCTTTTTTGCGGTCGCCGGATCGCTGATGGCTGCGCGCCGCGGTTTCGACATCCTCGGTTCGCTGTTCCTGGGCGGCGTCACCGGCTTAGGCGGCGGCGTGGTGCGCGACTTGATCCTCAACGAATCCCCCGCAACGTTTGCGCACCCGATATATTTTGCGCCCCCGGTACTCGCCGCATTATTGGTCTACGGTTTTACGCCGGCTATTCAAAAACTTCACCGTCTGGTGCTGGTCTTTGACGCGGCCGGATTAGGCCTGTTCTGTGTCACTGGCACCATGAAGGCACTACAACATAACTTCAACCCGGTGACTGCGGTACTGCTCGGAGTCATCTCCGGTGTCGGCGGTGGCCTCTTACGTGACGTAATTTCAAACGTCACCCCTGATTTGTTCAACCCACGCGATATCTACGCTATTGCCGCGATGTTCGGCGGCACGCTCACGGCAGTATTCTGGAGCCTGGAGATTTTCAACCCAGTGGTTGTGGTGGCTATTGCGACGCTCACCTTCGCCATCCGTCTGGCCTCGTTGAAGTTTGGCTGGCGGATTCCGCTGGCTGCCGGACATTGGTATCGCGCGAGTCCGAGTGCTCCCCCGCATGACGGGCCACAGCGACACTTCTAGGTATTGCTATTGAACGCGTTCTAGCCTGCCCTCGCCCTCGGCACCGGGAGCCGTGTCCTCGATGGTGCGTGGCGGGTTGATGATGATTGCGCCCACCAACATCACCACGATGCATACGCCTAACATCGAGAAGGCTACTCCCCAGGAGCCGCTGGCCTGCTGCACTATGCCAAAGAGCATCGGTACAACCGCTGCACCGGCGTAGCCTAAACCTTGAGCAAAACCGGAGAGTACCCCCGAACCGTAGGTGGTGCGCGAGCGCAGATTCATCATCAACAAGGCGATCGCAAAGGTTCCCTGCCCAAGCCCTGCCATGGAGACCCAGAACCAGGTTCCAGAGGTTGGTGAAAGGTAAATCCCTAAGTGGCCCACGATCCAGCAGGCGGTAAAAACACCCACTGCGATGATCGGGTTTTTTAAACGCGGGACCCACAGCGGAACCAGCAAGCTAACCGGAAGGCCAAGGATTGCGAACAGCGCCAGCATATTGCCACTGCTGGCTTCGCTGAGCCCCTGGGCGTGAAGATACGGGGGCAGCCAGGTGAAGTAGACGTAGGTCTGAGCGGAGTTACCCGCAAGGAAAATCGCCAGGCCCCAGGCCACCTTGGATTTCCATGGGTTGATCCGCACAATTTCGTGCCCACCCACCACTGGCAGTTGAGTCTCGGGGCGCTGCACACGGCGGTCAGCAAATAGCTGCATGATCCAGGGAATCAGCACGATGGAAGACAGTAGCGCCCAAGAACCGATGGACGTTTTCCAGCTTCCGATATTGGCGAAAGGAACCGAAAATTGCGGGGCCAGCCAGGTGCCGATGGCAATCATCGTGACGTATCCGCTGGTGACCACGCCGATACGATCCGGAAAGTACTTTTTGACCAACGGCGGCAGTACTACGTTGCCCATACCGTAACCGGCCAGAGTGACGATGGAAAGCGCCAAGAACGGGTAAACATTTGGCATAAATGGACGTGCCAACTGTCCAACCACGGCTAAGGCCACGGAGATAATGAGGGTTCGTTCTAAGCCCCACAACCGAATCAGCCGCGGGGTGAGCAGTCCGAAAACTGCAAAGGAAATGGGGGCCAGCATGGCCAGCAGGCCCGTGGTGAATTCGGTGAATTCGATGTCTTCTTGAATACGGGCCAATAATGGTGGCACCGAGACGACCGCCGCGCGCAACGACAACGCCATCAGCAGAATGCCAAGTAGCGCTCCGATACGACCTTTGAGTCGTTTATTTGCGCCATCTGTGGCCATGTGACACGTCCCTGCGAGATTATTCGTTGAGTTGCTTCAACTTTTTGAGTTGCGGAACTAAGTCTAGTAATTCTTGGAGCCGACCATCAAAAGTACTCTGATACCACGAGTCGGGCGTGGCTAAATGAGCATAGAGTCCTTCACCAATCAGGATCACTAAATGGGCTATCGACTGGTCACCAACCTCGTCCAAGATCAGCTGGAACCACCGCGAGTGCACGTCTTTTAACATCTCCGAGGCGCTGGAGACACCTGCTTGGGCAAGGCGTTGTACCGCCACTAAATGCCGGTCCAATTCGGTATCAACTTCTGCGGAGGTTTGCACGTAATAAACCGACGCACCTTCTGGCACTTCACTCATGCGGGCCAGGTCCAATTGAACATGCTCTTCGGTTGATTCGATCACCCCGACGGCCAGCGCCTCCTTTGAGGCGAAGTGATACAGCAGTCCACCCTTGGAGACTCCTGCTCGACTTGCCGTGGCTTCCAAGGTTGCGGCGCGTTCGCCTTCTTCGCAGAGCAGCGAAATATAGGCATCGAGGCATTTGTTGCGTGCCGCTGGTGGGCGAGCCATTGAACTCCTTCGTAGGACGGTGACGGATTTAACCTTACATTCATTAGTAACTGTACCAACCGGACGGTATAGTTATGAACGAGGAACAACTCATCCTCACTCAACACGCAATTTATAAAGGCCAATCCCATGAGCTCACAGATCACCGAACGCATCTCCACGCTGAGTCGTTCGCGCCGCTGGGCCGCTCTAGCAGTACTACTTTTTCCAGTACTCCTAGTCTCAGTGGACAACACCGTACTGTCATTCGCAGTTCCCGCTATCTCGGCTGCTTTGTCCCCGACCGGGGCGCAGCTGTTATGGATCATTGATATTTATCCATTGATCCTCGCGGGACTGCTAGTACCCATGGGATTTTTAGGTGACCGGATTGGCCGACGAAAAGTACTTTTGATTGGTGCCACCGGATTTGCACTCGTCTCCGCGCTAGCCGCCTTTGCTACCGACGCGTTCCAGCTCGTGTTGGCACGCGCACTCTTGGGCGTCTTCGGCGCCATGCTCATGCCTGCCACACTCTCGCTGATCCGCAATATCTTTCCTGACGCGAAAGAGCGCCGTACGGCGATTGCCATCTGGGCGAGCGCCTTTTCCGGCGGTGCCGTGCTCGGTCCTATCGTTGGCGGGATCTTACTGGAACACTTCTGGTGGGGTTCGGTCTTCCTACTAGCCGTCCCGATGCTACTTCCGCTGCTTGTTGGCGGACTCTTGCTCCTGCCCGAATCCAAGGATCCCAACCCCGGGCGTGTTGATCCATGGTCGATTGTCTTAGTGATCTTCACTCTGCTGCCATTTGTTTACGCGGTTAAATCCTTCACTACCGAACCTCTCTACATCGCGGTCGGTGCGTTGTCGTTGGCAATCGTCAGCGGAATTACCTTTGTACGCAGGCAACTGGTCTTAGCAAACCCGATGATTGACGTGCGACTCTTTTCGAATGGCGTGTTCTCCGGCGCGTTGACGGTGAACCTCATCGGAGTCTTCTCCCTGGTCGGTTTCATTTACTTTGTGTCCCAACACCTGCAACTGATCGCCGGATATAGTCCGCTTGAGGCGGGCCTGCTGATGACTCCCGGGCTCGTGCTGACCATGGCCTTCGGTTTACTCTCGGTGCCGCTGGCCGCACGCTTCGGCGCGCCGGGCATTATGGTCGGCGGTCTGCTTCTCTCTGCGCTTGCCTACGCTTTGGTGGTCTTTGCAGGATCTTCGGGAGATGTCTTCTGGCTCATGGTGGCGTTCTGCATCTTGGGTATCGGTGTTGGCATGTCCGAGACCTTGTCCAACGACATGGTGCTCAGTGCAGTGCCCGCGGCGAAGTCCGGGGCCGCCTCGGCGATCTCCGAGACCGCGTATGAGGTTGGTGCGGTGCTCGGCGTGGCCGTGCTCGGAACGATCCTCAATACCGTGTACGCGGCTCAATTGCGGGTGCCAGAGATCCTCACCGACGCTGAAGTCCACTTAGCTGGCGAAACTTTGAGCGGAGCACATCAAATTGCTCAGGGGTTACCAGCCAGCCAAGCACAAGAACTTTTGGCCTCCGCAGCCCACGCTTTTGACAATGGTGTGCTCATTACCTCGAGCATCGCTGCGGTCTTAGCGTTGGTCGCCGCAATCGTGGTAGCTCGAATCATCAAACCCGCTACTCGGTGAACGAATTAAGACACTTTTTGAAAATCTTGATTAATTAGGTCAAAGTTATTCAAAAGTTGCGAAACTCGACGTAGGCTAGGCAGTGTAGTTCCAAAGTAATTCGCGAAGAACCCTTTAGAAGTTTGTGAATGTCGATCCGCATGGTTGGCGCGAACCCCTTCTAGACGTGAAGTGAATGACTTGGCTGCTTCGTTAGATGGAGAAATTTCGGTTTCAAGGTCTCACGTGGATTACAACCAAGCTCACCGATAAGAAACGGTGAGGAACGTCTGAAAGGACCAAATAATATAATGGCAACCGGTATCGTCAAATGGTTTAACGCTGAAAAAGGCTTCGGATTCATCGCTCCAGACAGCGGAGATCCTGACGTCTTTGCTCACTTCTCCGCCATCCAGACCGAGGGCTTCCGCTCCTTGGAAGAGGGCCAGAAGGTTGAGTTCGAAGTAGTTGAGGGCCCTAAGGGTCTTCAGGCAGCGGACATCCGCGGACTCTAAAGTTCTACGGCGAATAGCCTACAGACTTTAGCGTTAACGTCGCCTCCCCAGAATCATCTGGGAAGGCGACGTTTTCACGTTAACCTTGATTCACGGAATACTCCCGCTATTAGCTGGGTTGTATCAGATGTGAAGCTTTCGATTCTTGATCTTGCCCCGGTTGCTCCTAACAGCACCATCTCCGACTCATTTAAATCATCGGTACGACTTGCGCAGCTTGCCGAACGCACCGGTTATGAACGTGTTTGGTACGCCGAACACCACAACATGCCAACCATCGCCTCCAGCGCGACCTCGCTACTAATCAGTCACGTAGCCCACCACACCGAAAAAATTCGCTTGGGCTCTGGCGGTGTGATGCTCCCGAACCACTCCCCCTTGGTGATCGCCGAACAATTTGGCACCTTGGCAGAGATCTTCGGAGATCGCATTGATCTAGGTCTGGGCCGTGCCCCGGGTACGGATATGACCACCTTGCGTGCGCTACGCCGCGAACCGTCGGCCTCCGATTCATTCCCACACGATGTGCTTGAGCTTCAGGCCTACTTGGCTGGCGAATCGCGGGTTCCAACGGTGCAGGCAATCCCTGGCGCCGGAACTAACGTTCCACTCTATATTTTGGGCTCATCTTTATTTGGCGCACAGCTCGCCGCGCAGTTTGGCTTGCCATATTCCTTCGCCTCGCACTTCGCCCCGGCGGCACTGCATCAGGCGATCAAGACCTACCGCGAGCAGTTCAAGCCGTCGGCTCAGCTGGCCGAACCGTATGTGATCGCCGGAGTGGGTGTGATCGCTGCGGATAGTGCAGCTGAAGCTCACGAACTGAAGGTGCAGGCCGAACGCCAACGTGTGTCATCCTTCTTAGGCCGTAACGCCAAGAAGGAATTCACCGAGGCAGAGCTCGATATGGTGATGACTACCCCGCAGGCCGAGCAGATCTTGGACATGATGCGCTACACAGCCATCGGTACCGGCGAACAGGTCGCCGAATATCTGCAGGAATTTGCGGTCAATGCTCAGGCTGACGAACTCATTACCGTGCATAGCCCGTTGCACGAAGAGGATCGCTTGAAGTCGGTCCAGCTCACCGCGGACTCCTGCCAGCTGGCTAGCGTGGGCTAATACTGACCCAACGCTTGCACGCGAACACTAACGCGATCACCAGCGTTAGTGTGAGCACACCTTCTACGCCGATATAGGCGTAGTGCCACAGTGATCCGCCATCGGAATTACCGGCCAGCACCGCATCGGTGCGTACCGAGAGTCCGGGGCGGATCACTGCCGCTTTAAGCAGCAACAAGAATCCAACAATTCCCACGATCCACCACCAGGCACGGTCCATGTGGCGTTTAAAGCTTCCTGCTAGCCAGCAGACAAAGAGTAATATTTCTACCGCGTTCATGGCGGTGAAGACTAATCGGCCAATTCCTAAGCCCAAGGGGATGGTGATTCCCGGCGCGGTGAACTTCAGCGGTGCTTCGATGAAGGAAATTCCAATAATCATTCCCAGCCATATTGCTGGAACGAGGATTCGGGCGGCAACCGCCCAGGTAGCGGCCCGTGAGGCCACCAAAGTTGTGGATGTACTCATACTTTCTAGGCTACGCCGAAATTTTTCGCTCGCGGACCAGTGAGGTTATTGACCAGCAGGTCAACACGAGGGCCAGTAATGCGCAGAGAATGCTGAAGACCAAAATGCTTAGCTCTTGGCCATAAACTCCCACGGCCCAACCCAACGCGATCACCGGCAGCGCGCTACCAAGGTAGGTCACCAGGTAGATTGTGGAAACGGTCTGGGCGTGGAGTGAAGCTGAGACGGCGTTGACCGCACCGCTAAATGCGGTCCTAAATGCCATGCCCTGGCCTAGCCCAATGAGCGCCAACGCGACGATAGCTGACCACAATGAACCGAGCTCGGCGGCGATCACTAGCCCGATGGTGCTGGCGGCCAGAATCACTAGCCCGACAGGCAATAGGTATTTTCCGCCGCGAATGACCACCTGCGACAGGGCCGAGACACCTAAGGGCAGGCCTGCGATGAGTCCGATCACCGGGAGCAATTCCAGGTCAAAGACCTGCGCGAAGTAGCCCGGTGCCAGCGACAACGCAAAACCGAAGACCGCAAAACTCAAGAATCCGACCAGTGCACCCATCCAGAATTTTGCGCGTGCCTCGGCCGGAATGCCTAGTCGCCGCGGAGCTAAGGCCCGGTGGCGGTCTCCGCGTTCAGCCATCGCGATGGCCGGGCGTGCCTTCAACGCGACCAACGGGATCAGGGTTGCTAAGAGCAGTATTGCTTGGACCGTAAACACGGTGTTGCGCCCGCCAGGCAGAAGCGCAAGCACACCACCAAGGACCGGGCCGAAGGCCACACCACCCGATGACGCAAGCAACGTGAAGCGTGAGGCCCATTCGGGCTTATGCGGCAGCAACTCACGCAATGCCGCGGCGCTGGCTCCGGTGGCTAGTGCCACGCCCGCTCCTTGCAGTCCACGTCCCAAACACAGTTCCCACAGGCTTGAGGCACTACCGAAGCTAATGGTTCCCACCAGCGAGACGATAATGGCCAGTACCAATGCGGCGCGGCGTCCGATGTGATCTGACCAGTGGCCCACGATGTAGAGGAAAAACATCAGTGAGCAGACGTAGCTGGCGAAGGCAATGGTGGTGCCCATGGCACCCAGCGCGAGGTCCTGCTGTAGCTGTGGGTACAGCGGCGTGGCAAGGTTTGCTCCGACCAGCAGGGTGAAACTAACCAGCACCGTAATGCCTAGCCGGGTATTAATCCCTGGATTCCACGAGCGCACGGTGGTTCGGGCCGGTTGCATGCGTAGTTCACTGATTACCGACATGTTTTCTCCGAAGCGGCGCGTGGTCCAAGGGATATCGCCAGGTTGTTGCATTAGAAAGTTTTTGCCGGTGGGGTTACTCGCTACCCCACCGGCTAGTTGAGCGATCTGTAAGAAAATGTCTACTGATCTAGACCGTTCACTCATAAATATCCGGCAAAGCGGGACAGCCAGTCGAAAAAGTTGTTAGAGTTTGAGCAAAATAGTCAAAATATTGGCCCACAGGGGTCTTAGGAGTGAGCAAATGGTGCGTTTGGATGACGTCGATCTGAAAATTCTGCTGGCGTTAATCCGTGACCCCAGAATTCAAATATCCGAACTTGCCGACGAAGTTGCGGTGGCACGAAACACCGCTCAATCGCGTTTACGCCGACTGCAACGCGCAGAGGTCTTGCGTGCCGGCGGCAGAGATGTAGACCTCTCCAAACTCGGCTATGACGTGCTGGCCTTCGTCACCCTGGAAGTTCTTCACCGCGAACTTGATACCGTGGTTACCTCACTGCGACAGATCCCTAACGTGCTAGAAATCCATGAAACCTCGGGCCGCGGTGATGTCTGGGTCAGGCTCATCGCCACCGACACCCATCAGTTGCAATCGGGGTTACGACAGATTCTGCGGATCAAGGGAGTGACCCGTTCCGAGACTACCTTCGCGCTGCACACCCACCTGGCGTACCGCACCTCTCCACTGCTGGAGCACTACGCCGAACACAATCACTGAAAGTGCTGAAAATACAAGTCTTTCCTTGAAACGGTTACCGGCCTAGGCTGTGATTACGAGATGTCACGAGGGATAACCCCGACTCTCGTCGGGTCCCTCGCAATTTGTGGAGGAGTACGCGATGACTAAGGATTTTGAACCAACCGACTTCAATCCGGAATATGGGAACGATATCTACGAACCAGATGACGGACGCGATTCCCAAGCCTATGAAGGCTCCAGCGATGCCCCCGAAACGATGCGCAACATCGATCCGCTCGCCACCCGCAGCTACCTGCTTGATGATGATCTGGAAACCGAAGCGCAACTGGATAATGAATTCACCGAGGAGTCCAACGACGACGAAGATGAGGACTAGCTCACTGACTAAGCATCTCTTAGGCTTCTGCGTTTAGAATTTAGAAGTGATCAATCCAGTCCATCTGCGTACCCTGCTCGAAGTGGTGGCGCATCGTTCCTTCGCCACGGCCGCAACCCGGTTGGGCTATACCGCCAGCGCCGTCTCCCAACAAATGACAGCCCTAGAACGCAGCACCGGAACAACATTGTTCTTACGCGGTGCCCGTTCAATTACGCCCACCCCCGGTGCGATGCGGATGGTGCGTCATGCCAAACGTGTCCTGACGGACCTCGACGCACTCATGGCAGACGTTGCCGCCATCTCCACAGACTCCAGCGAGCGTGAGGAAATCAAGCTAGGGATCTTCCCCTCGCTGGCCACTTACGCACTACCCAAGCTACTGACCTCCGAGGACTGGAACGCACTGGGAATCAACCTGCGCTTGTGGATTGGTGAACCCCAGCAGACCGTCGCCGGGCTTGGCAACGGTGGGGACCTGGATCTCGCGCTGATCTTCCAGGTGGGCCCCGGAGGGCTCAGCTGGCCCGCGTCCCTAGAGCGCGCGTGGCTCGGTGATGATCAGTTCCGTGTGGTCATTCCCGCCTCCTGGCCGATCGCCGACAACGCGCAGCTCACCGTGGACCAGCTGGCCGAATGGCCGTGGATCTTCCACCACCCCGGCACCTCCGATGCCACGTTGATTTCTCGGCTCTTCGCCTCCTACAACATCCACCCGCAAGTTGCCGCGTACTGCGACGACTTTAACGCCTCGCTAAGCTTGGTGTCCTCCGGGTTAGGCGCCGCACTGGTCCCGGATCTGGCGATGGCCCACGCTCCGGAAGGCATCCGTATTGTTGACGCCCCGGAAATTAGGTTGGCTCGCTCAATTTTTGCGCTGAAGCCCGAGAATTCGAAGAAGCCTAAGGTCGGCCTCGTTTTAGACCGGCTCACGCAGATCCTTTCCGACTAGGCTGGAAAGCGATCAGTGGGAGTTGCCAGCGAAAGGGCGATCGTGGAAGAGCTAGTAGTCGCGAAAGTGCACGGAGCCGTAGGGCACCTGCGGCTGAACCGTCCGAACAAAATTAATGCCCTGACCTTAGCCATGCTGCAAGAACTTCACCGGGTCCTGCACTTGTGGGCCGAGGATCCTAAAATTCAGCTGGTGCTGCTCACCGGTGACGGTGAGCGCGGATTCTGTGCCGGCGGCGATATCGCCGACTTCCATACGGCGCTGACCACCGGGAATCACGACGAATTTTTGGCGCTGCTTTCCTTAGAGTTCGACACCGACCACCTGATTTCGGTGTACCCCAAACCGTTGATCACCGTGGCTCATGGAATCACCATGGGCGGCGGCATTGGCTTAGCCAGCCACGCTCCGGTCCGGTTAGTGACCGCGCAGGCCACCATGGGAATGCCCGAAGCCCGCATTGGCTACACCCCCGATGTTGGCGGAAGCCACCTGCTGGCCAACGCGCCAGGTCACTTCGGCGAATACTTCGCCATGACCGCCGCCTCATTTGACGGTGCCGATGCGCTCTTCCTCGGTTTCGCCGACGTGGTCATCGGCGAACAGCTCGCCGATTCCATCTTTGACGAGCTCGATGACCTGGTTGGTCTGGGCGCCGCAGACATCGCCGCAACATTCGAGGTGCTGCATGCGGTCCCCGAGTCCCGCAAGCTCGAACTGGAACAAGGCTGGATCGATTATGCTTTTGGTGCTCCCACGCTGGAAGAGGTCTTAGAGCGTCTCGGCGCGCTGGTGCACCCCGCGGCACGCAAGGCGGCAGCCGCGATCAATGCAAATTCTCCAACCAGCGTGGCCGCCGCGTTCCATAGCGTGCGTGCGGCCCGCGCGGAGCAAAATCTGCGCGGTGCCTTGGACCGCGAACTACGTCTGGCCGGATACCTGATGCATCTGCCAGATCTGGCCGAAGGAATCCGTGCTCAAGTGATCGACAAGGACCGCAACCCGCAGTGGCGGCCAAGCACCCCGGCAGCGGTCAACGAGGCCGGGCTGCGCACGCTACTGGAGGACTAAGCGAATATCAGGACCCCGGCTTGCCCTCGGGCCGGGTCACGTCGTGCGGCAGCGGTTCGATCTTGATCGAATTTTTCGCATCGATGCGCGGAGCCTTAGTATCATCGTGCGGATCACTGACCCGGTCCACTCGTTTCAGTGCCACGCTATGCGGTTTACCATAACGGATTGCCGCGTGCTCCCCGAAGTGGTCCGCGTCTGCTTCTTCCCAGTCTTCCTTCCACGACGGTGGAGCATCGTTCAGTAGTTCTCCGGGTTCCAGCCAGTGGAACAGCGAGGCGTAGGAACGTGTGGACTGCAGATTCACGCGGCGCCGCAGCATCCGGGTGTTCAGCTGATCTGGGCTTTGAAGCCCCATGGAGGCCATGATCTGCGCCGCTTCGGACACCGTCAACCGGTGGTAGTTGTACACGCGGTGGCCCTTGTCTTCCACGTCAATGGCGCGTTGCAGGCGCTTATTCTGCGTGGCCACACCGACCGGGCAGTGGTTCGTATGGCATTTTTGCGCCTGGATGCAGCCGGTGGCCATCATCATGGAGCGCGCGGCAAAGGTGAAGTCTGCGCCCTGGATCATTCGCTTAACAATGTCCGAGCCGTTGGCCACCTTGCCGGCGGCCGCCAAACGGATCTCGGTGCGCAGCCCGGCCCCGACGAGCACGTTATGCACCAGCATCAGCCCTTCGGTCAGCGGGGTGCCCACATGGTCTTCGTATTCCAGCGGCGCGGCACCGGTGCCGCCTTCGGCGCCGTCCACGGTAATGAAGTCAACCAGCACACCGGTTTCGATCATGCCCTTGCAGATCGCCATGACATCGGTGCGTGAGCCTACGCAGAACTTGATTCCGATGGGTTTGCCCTGGGCCAGTTCACGCAACTGCGCCACAAAGCCCATCAGTTCCCGGGGAGTGGAGAATTCCGGGTGGCTTGCCGGAGAGATGCAGTCCTGGCCCATCGGGACCTGCCTGGCCTCGGAAATTTCTGCGGTGACCTTCGCCGCCGGGAGCACTCCGCCCAGCCCGGGTTTTGCCCCCTGGGACATCTTGATGGTGATGCCCTTAACCTGTGGGAGATTGGCCTTCTGCGCAAAGGTTTCGGCGTCAAAACGTCCCTCGGGGGTACGGCAGCCGAAGTATCCCGAACCAATTTCCCAGAACAGGTCCGCACCGTGTTCCAGATGGTATTTGGTTAATCCACCCTCGCCGGTTTCGTGGACGAAGTCCCCCATGGCCGCGCCCTTGTTCATCGCCAGCACCGCGTTTGCGGATAAGGAGCCAAAACTCATCGAGGAGATATTCAGCAAGGACATCTCATAGGGTTGGGTGCACTGGCTTGATCCGATGCGGACCCTATGCTGATCGGTAACCGGAGCCACCGGCGCGCTGGAATGCAGCAGGTACTCGTGGCCCACCTCATTGACCTGCAGCTCGGTGCCAAACGCCTTGTGGCTGTCGACGCCTTTAGCGCGGGCGTAGATCATCGAGCGGGTATCCCTGTTGTAGGGGGTGCCGTCGGTATTGCGTTCGATGAAGTACTGCTGGATTTCCGGGCGGATGAACTCAAAGAGGTATCGTGCATGGCCCAGAATCGGGAAGTTGCGTAAAATCGCATGCCGTTTCTGGGTGACGTCCCTGATCCCCACCGCCAACAGCACCACGGTCAGCGCCACCAGGATCCACCACACCCAGTTGCCCGATGTCCCTGCAAGCAGCGCGGTAAGCACAAACCCGGCCGCCAGCACGAACAAAAACAGAATCACGACTATTCGCATCATGTACTCGACACTAGTACGAGAAAGGAAAGCTGTCAGGGTGATTCGGCAGTAATCCGATCGTTTTCTCGCACCACCATGGAATAGAACACCCCGCTGGTATCGGCAAGTAACGCCTGCGGTGTCCCGGACTCGACAATCTTCCCCGCATCAAGCACCATCACGGTGTTAGCCTCCCGGACGGTGGCTAACCGGTGACTAATCATGAGCACACCCATGCCATATCCGCGCCGCTCATTAATCGCATTAAGCACCAGCTGTTCACTGTCCGCATCCAGTGCGCTGGTCGATTCGTCCATGATCAATACTGCCGGGTGGCGCACCAGCGCACGTGCCAGAGCTAAACGTTGACGTTGTCCCCCGGACAGACTCGAAGAACGATCGGCTAGCCGGGTGTCTAACCCATCGCGCTGGGCCCTAAGCCAAGGGCCCAGTCCTAGTTCGTTGATGACCGAGCGCAGTTCCTCATCGGTAATCCCCTCGGCACCCAACACAAGATTTTCACGGATACTCCCGCGAACCATCACCGCTTCTTGCGAGACCAAGACAATGCGTGAGCGAAGTTCCGCTAACGGAACCATGTCCAGCTGTACCTCGCCCAAACTCAGCGTTCCGTTGCTTTTCAGTGCGCGGACTAAAGCTGCAGCAATCGAGGACTTCCCCGAGCCCGAGGCGCCAACAACTGTCAGCAGCTCACCAGGTGAAATGCTGAAATCAACGCCCTCCACCACCTGACGTTGGTCGTGGAACACGCTCAGGTTTTGCACGCTCAGTGTTCCGGTGTGTGGCAGTGGCACGGAGCCTCGCTGTTCGGCCACCACCGGTGGGGCACTGGCGGTCGCGAACAGTCGGCGAGCGCTGGCTAGGGAATCTTGAAGCCCGAGGACAAAGCCGTCAACCGTGCGCACAGAATCATAGGAGGGCACCGCGATGACCACTAAAATGATGGTTGCTGACAGCGTGGTTTCGGATGCGAGCACCAGAGCGAGCGCGCTACCCCAGGTGACTATTTGGCTTAGTGCCGCACGTAGTCCGGTGACCCAGCCTGCCCTGTTCCCCTGCGCCGCGTCGGCGCTAGCGGTGATAGCCAAACGTTTGATCATCTGTTCCCCGGCATCGAAGGCGTGAAGCACCTCAACGCCTGCCAGAGATTCCATCACAAGCTGGTTTTGCTTGCCACGCGAGGTCGCCGCCGAGCTAGCGGCGCGTCGCAGGGTTGGCACTCCGATCATCGGTAGGAGAAGTCCAACGATCACATACCCGCTGAGCAGGATGAGCGCTGGTGTGCTGCCAAAGTTGAGGTAGGTCCACCAACTCACCGTGGCGCTAACCACCACTGCTGCCACCGCCGGTGGCAGCGTATGGGCGAAGAACACTTCTACCTTGTCGATATCTCCGGTGGCTTTGGCCAGCAACGATCCAGAACTCTTAGTAGCCGCGGTAAAGGGCGCCTGCTTCGCGAAAGCCTCATACATCGTTGAACGCAGCCGGGACAGTGCAAGGAAAGCTACCTTATGCCCTACGTATTGTTCTGCGTAGCGTAGCCCGCCTTTTAATAAGCCTGCAAAGATAATGGCCACAATAAGTAGCCCAATAGGTACTCGGGATGAGGGTCCGGGAAGTTCCAGGCCAATCACCTGTACCAGTCCCACCCCGGCGAGCAAGTAAATGCCCAAGGCGACCAAGCGGTTAAGACAGGCAAGTAGGCTGGCGAGCGCCAAGGGCGGCAACAGGTCTAAGGTGTGGGAGATCAGCCAGCGGGAACTGGCTAGGGAGCCCGGAAGTTTTTGTTGCTTGCTCATGATTTCTCCCCCGGTCCTTGCCGTCCGCCAAGTGAGTGCACACGGTCGGTGAAATTCTCCATGGCCCGTTTCAAATATCCCTCGTGGTCCAGCAGTTCGGTGCGCGCCCCGGCCTGCACGATCCGTCCGTGATCTAGGACCAGCACCTGATCATAATCGGCGAGCAAAGCCAACCGGTGGGTGACGGTAATAACCGTCAGATCCGCTGCTACCTCGCGCAAGGTGGTCAGCACCTGCGCCTCGGTCTTAACGTCCAACGAACTGGTCGGTTCATCCAATAAGAGGATCGGACGTTCGGCCGATAAGGCGCGGGCAATCGCCAAACGTTGTGCTTGGCCTCCTGATAACGTGGCCCCACCCTCGCCGAGTACCGTGTCCAGCCCCGCAGGTAGCTGCTTAAACCAATCTGTCAGTCCGACACGTTCGATAAGTTCAGTCAGCTTTTTGTCGTTGGCCTGTTGATCTGCGAAGAGCAGGTTGTCGCGCACGCTGAGCCCAAAGAGAGTCGCTGCCTGTTCAACTACCGCAGTGTTGGACCGCAAGGTGGCGGGGCCGAGAGCTTGGTGACCCTCGTGGATAATTCCTGCGCTTGTCTCCAACTGGCCCTGTAATACTCGCAGTAACGTCGTTTTGCCACTGCCCGAGGCGCCGATGATCGCGGTCTTCGAACCGGGCGGGAAACTAAAGTTCAATTGGTGTAGCGCTTCGGGATATCCCTCATAACCGGCACCCAAATCTTCTAACTGGAGGGTGTCCTCGCGCAGGTTGACAGACAGTGGGTTAGCCGAGGAACGGTGCCACGGAGTTTCCATGACGGACGCGATTTTTTCTTCCGCCGCGCGACCGGTCATGCCGATATAGAAGAAGCTACCCACATAATTGACCGGGGCCAGCATCAAGAAGCTGAGCAGAATCAGCGAGACTCCCTCGCCAATGGTGATTGCCTGGGCGCCAACTCGCCACCAAGCCAGCAGTGCCGCGGTAGCCAATAGGAGCACCGCGAAGCTCGCGTCGATGACCAGTAACACCAGCTGGTTTCGGGCCAGCAACTTCATCACCTGCAAGCGTACTTTTTCACTGGCCAGACCAATGCGCTGCCCCATCCACGCGGCACCGCCGTTGAGTTTGAGCATGTTCAGCGAACGTAAGGCATCGATAAAAGTTGCCGAAAGTAATCCTTGGGCCCGGCGGTATTCTCCCGATGAACCACGGAACAGCTTTTGAAACCCCAACACAATCGGCGGTACCAGCGCGGTGGGGATCAACAGTAGTCCGGCGCTGAGCGGGTCAATAAATAACATAATAGAAATGAGCACCAACACCGGGGTGGCCACCGCGCAAATAGCCGGGCCAATAAACCCGGTACGGAAACGTACCGACCGGTCTACCGCGTCCATTGCGGCATCTACCAGTTCGCCCTCCCCTAAACGGCGTACCGCCAGCGGGCCGATGTCCATGTAGTGGCGAACCAAGCGGTGACGTTCTAAAGCGGTGAGCTTACGCGCCGACCGTGCGATGAGCACCGGGGTTAATAACGTGGCCAGCGCTACCAGTAACAGTTCATGGACCGCAGCCAGGTACCAGCCGAGGTCTAATTCCTGCCCTGCGTGAAATAAATCAATGGCGCGACCGATGAGCACCGCAAGTCCCACGGTGCCAACGGCCGAGAGTAACCCTAGGCAGACCACCGCCGCGGTGGATGCCGAAAAAATTCCAAAGATCCTACGCACTCCTCCATCCTAGGACGAAAGCCACGCGTCATAGGTTGGCAACCACCGCCCAGAGAAGGGAAACTAGCTAAATGACTACTCCGCCAACGGCCAACCACCCGCATTCTGTCACCTTGCGTTTCCTCGCAGCCCCAACAGATGCCGGAATCACCGGGACCGTGGCTGCCGGAACCGTACTGGAATGGGTAGATAAAGCGGCCTACGCCGCCGCGGTGGGCTGGTCGGCAAATTACTGCGTGACTGCCTATGTGGGTAACATCCACTTCGCTGACCCGATTCACTCCGGAGATCTGGTGGAGGTGACCGCCTCGGTGGTGTACACCGGGCGCAGTTCCATGCATATTCGCACCGAGGTCTCCTTCTCGGATCCGCGCGAGCGCAAACCCGTCACCTCCTCCACCTGCTTGGTGATCTTCGTAGCGGTAGACGAGCAGGGTAAGCCCACCCCGGTACCTTCCTTTACCCCGGGCACAGCACGTGAACTTGAATTACGCGAGCATGCCTTGGCGCGCATTGAAATCCGTGAGCGCATCGTCGCCTCGATGAAAAACCAGTCCTACACCGATGCCGGCACCGCCGAACGAGTGGTCCTGCGCTTTTTGGCGGCGCCCACGGATGTGAACTGGGGCGGCAAGGTGCACGGCGGCATCGTGATGAAATGGATCGATGAGGCAGCGGATTTGTGCGCCAGCCGCTACAGCGGATTGGACACCGTTGCGGTCTTCTCCGGCGGGGTGCGCTTCTACCGTCCGTTGCACATTGGCGACCTAGTCGAGGTGGAAGCCCGGCTGGTCTACACCGGGACCAAGGGCATGCACATCGCGGTGCATGTGCGCTCCGGGGACCCAAAAACAAATCAGCTGGAGCTGACTACTTACTGCCTGACGGTGATGGTGGCCCGGGACGACTCCGGCACCGCCGTCCCGGTGAAGGCGTGGGAACCGGTCACCGAGGAAGACACCCGGCTCTGGCACCACGCCCGTGAACTGCTTGAAATCCGTGCCAACGCCCCGGGCGGCTACACCCCTACCCACCTGAGCCACGAGCACCCCACCGCTAAGGCCTCCCGATGAACACCCGCGCTTTTGTCAAGATCTGCGGACTCGCTACCGCTAACGATGTCACCGTGGCTGTAGCCGGTGGCGCCGACGCACTCGGTTTTGTGCTGACCGGCTCGGCCCGTGAAATTTCCCCCGCACACGCTGCCACCCTAACCGCATTAGTCCCGGCGGGCGTCGCCACCGTAGCGGTATTTCGTAGCGAAGACACCACTACCGCAATCACTCGCGCTCGCGAAGCCGGCGTTGGATGGATCCAGCTGCACGGAACGCGCACCCCAGCGGAGGTGGCCGCGGTACTCGAGGCAGGGTTCAAGGTCATCCGCGCGGTCCGCATGGACTCACCAGCAGAGCATTTTGAGCACTGGGGTGAAGACTTTTTGCTGATTGACGCCGCGGTCCCTGGCAGTGGCGAAAGCTGGGACTATGCCAAGGTACGCACCCTTGCCGCCGGCCGCAATTGGTTAGTGGCCGGCGGGCTCAGCGTCGCAAACGTCGCGGCGGCGCTCGCCGAGTCCGGGGCCAGTGGCGCGGATGTTTCCTCCGGAGTGGAGTCCTCGCGCGGAGTGAAAGATCCGGCACTGATCACCGCGTTTTTGAAGGCTGCACACCAGCAGCTTTAAGCCCTAACGGATGAGGGAGAATGGTGCCGGCTTGCGGGCTCCAGGCAACGCGCTTGCTTCACGCCATGCGGTGATCCATTCGGGGACCACCCGGTCTTCGGGCAGGGTGATCCCAAGAGCGGCAAGGATTTCTTCGTTCGACACCGGTCCCTTTTTGCCGGTCATCCGTGTGGCGATGTATCCGCGAGCGTAAATCTCGCCGTTGACTACGATGTGCTGCTCAAAGTAGATGCAACGCTCGTCCATGCCCAACACCCGTGTCTCCTGGGTGAATTTCACTCCCAGTTTCACCGATTTTCTAAAGGTCATAGTTTCGGCTTGCACCACCGGGGTCCACTTATTTTTTCGCAGTACGTCCCAGGTTCCGGAGCGGAACATCAGATCGAAGCGGCCCAGATCAAAGATCGAGAAGTACATTCCGTTATTGATATGGCCGGCGAAGTCGATATCCGTGAGGGTGGCGCGCATCGGCACCGACCCGGAATCGAACATGGAGATCTTGGAGGCCTTCTTGCTTCGGACTAGCATCATTAGGATGCGAAAAATCATGTGCATGCCATCACATTACCGTCCGGTAACTTATTTGGCCATGCGCTCTGACGCTTACCGCGACGAACGATGTAATCCGCAAGACTCATTCATTGGGCACCCTCGGGCAGGTAAAGTCCTGTGCGGACGATAATTCTCGCCGCTTAGACCCGAAAGAGGAAGAGACCATGCTCCGCCTCTCGCAGCTCCTGCACCGCCATATCCCCTCGTTGCCACCGCCCGATTGGGAACGCGAGACTCCCAGCCCGGCGGCACTTCGCCGCGATATCTTCTCGGCACTGGGCTTCTTGGTTCTTGCCTTGCTGATGCAGGAATTGGTGCTTTCGATGACCGAGGCGGGCAAAAGTGCGGACCGCCCGCTGGCCTTTGCACTGCTCGCGGCCCTGATTTTGCCGCTGATGTTCCGCAGACGCTGGCCGATCACCATGATGCTCATCGGCTCCGCCGCATTTTTGATTGGCGGGTCCACTGCCACCGCTACGGTAGCCATGCAATTCTGTGCGCAATTAGGCTATTTCTTAGGCCTCTACACGGCGGTCGCCTGGGCGCGCAACCGCCGCGGGCTGTGGACCGCAATGGGCTTAGTTCTGCTGAGCATGGCGGTGTGGCTGGTCATTTCTTTCTTCGCCAGCGATTTATACGAGGCCACTAACACGCTGATGGTGGAGAACCCGATGGGCTCCATCCCGGAAAATATTGCCCTGCCGCTCTACTCCTTCGTGATCAATGCACTCTACTTCGGGGGCGCCATCTTCTTGGGGCTCACCAGCTGGTCAAATTCCTACTCCACGTCGGTAGTACTCAGTCAGGCAGCACGCATCGCCGTGCAGGCAGAAGAATTAGCCGCCCGTGCGGTCAACGAGGAACGGCTGCGCATTGCGCGCGAATTACATGACGTCATCGCCCACCACATCGCTTCCGTCGGGGTGCAAGCTTCCGCCGCACGATTGGTGCAGCCTCGGGACCCAGCGCAGGCCATCGAGTTGATGCGCGGCATCGAATCCTCCGCACGTAGCGCGGTGGCAGAAACCCGCTCGCTGCTCGGCGTGCTGCGCGAACAGCCACTGGATCATTCCGATACCGGCACGCCCTCCAGCCGTGACCCGGAGCCCTCCATTGCCCAAATTTCACAGCTTCTTCAAGACAATGCCGCTCAAGGATTACAGGTGAGCCTCTCGCGCGATGAACACAGCTGCGGTTTCTTTGACTCTCTAGCCCCGGGACTCTCGCTGGCCCTGTACCGGATTAGCGGCGAGGCCCTAGCCAATGTGCGCCGGCACTCCACCGCACGAACCGCCACCCTCGCGTTGCGCTCAGGAATCGACGGGCAAGGTACCTGGGTGGAAATTGAGGTCACCGACCAGGGATCCCCGCGACCAGACACCGCGGGCAGTGGTTTTGGCTTACGCGGCATCCGCGAACGCGCTGCATTGCATCACGGTCTGGTAGAAATCGGTCCGCGCATCCCACGCGGTTGGCGCACTCGCGCGCGACTCCGTCTGCCAGAGACCACCGATAGGATGGAATCATGAACAAAATTTCGGTGGTGATCTGTGATGATCAACCGTTGATCCGTTCTTCACTAAAGCTCATCCTAGAAACAGATCCGGACCTTGAAGTCATCGGCACGGCCAGTAACGGAGCCGAGGCGGTAGCACTGATCACCGAACTCACCCCAGACGTGGCACTGATGGACATTCAGATGCCACAGCTGGACGGTATCGGAGCCACCTCCCAACTTTCCGGGACTACACGCACCAAAATCATCGTGCTCACTACCTTTGACCGCGAAGATTACCTCTTTGATGCACTTGATGCCGGCGCCAGCGGATTCCTGCTGAAAAATGCCGAACCCGAACTGCTGATCACCGCAGTCCACCAAATCCACGCCGGCTACGGGTTGCTCTCCCCTGAAGTCACTCTCAAACTCATCAAACGCCAGACCGGTACGGGCCTCACTGCCGGTGCCGAACAGTCACAACTTACGCCCTTGCGCGCGCTGACCGCCCGCGAACTGCAGGTGCTCACCGAGCTGGCCACAGGTAAAAATAACCAGGAAATCTCCGAGGTACTTTCACTGTCCGAAGCGACGGTGAAAACACACCTGTCCAATATTTTAGCCAAACTGCACCTGCGCGACCGGGTGCAGGCTGCGCTCTATGCCCACCGTGCCGGGCTCATCCAATAGTTTCATCCCTCCGGCTCACGTAGACGGACAACGACCTGCCTAAGCTGGAAGTACAGTGACCACATGCCAGAAAGACGGCCCCGCCCATGCTCGAACTCCACCAGATCAGCCGCTCTTTTTCCGGCACTAAGGTGTTAGATGAGGTCAGCTTTGCGGTGCCACGCGGCGCACTGACCGGATTTGTCGGTGCCAACGGGGCCGGCAAAACCACCACCATGCGCATCATCATGGGCTTGCTCTCGGCGAACTCCGGGCACGTGAGCCTGGATGGGAAAACACTGTCGGCGCCCACCCGGCCAAGCTTCGGCTACATGCCCGAAGAACGCGGGCTGTACCCCAAACAACCGATCATCGACCAGCTGATTTATCTGGGCCAACTGCATTCCTTATCGCGGGCCACAGCCCGCAAGCGCGCCATGGAACTGCTCTCCCGCTTCGGGCTGGAGCACCGCGCCAAGTCGAAACTCGAATCACTTTCGCTGGGCAACCAGCAGCGTGTTCAGGTGGCCGCCGCGTTGCTGCACGAACCCGACGTGCTGGTGCTCGATGAACCTTTTAGTGGCTTGGACCCACTGGCTGTGGACGCGATGAGTTCAATTCTGGCCGACTATGCCACACGCGGCGTCCCGGTGCTTTTCTCTTCACATCAACTAGATCTGCTGGACACCCTGGTTGATCATTTGGTGATTATCCAGGACGGCAAGATCCGCGCCAATGCCTCCGCCGAGGACCTACGAGCGGCCCACACCTCCCGTTACCAACTTTCCTTAGGCGCAGATGCCGGCTGGCTGCGCACCGAACCCGGAGTAGAGGTCATCGACCTGTCGGGTTCCAATGCACTGGTCAGCTTCGCCACCGTTGCCGACTCCCAACGGGTTCTGGCCCACGCACTGTCCCGCGGCAACGTCACAGAATTTGCCGTGCACCGCCCGGCACTGGCAGATATCTATCGGGAGATCATCGCATGAGCACCCAAACTACTCACCCCTGGCTGATCGTCACCCTGCGCGAGGTGGAAACCAAGCTGCGGGACAAGGCATTCATCATTTCCACCCTGGTGACACTATTGCTGATCATCGGTTCGATCGCCGTGACCGGATTTCTCGCCACACGCACCACACAATTTACGGTGGCCGCCACGGATCAGGTCAGCCTCACCGTGCTCAACCAAGCAGCTTCCGACGCCGAAGAACAACTGAAAATCAACGTCGAACAGCTACCCGCCGATGCTGCCACCGCGCAATTAGATGCTGGTCAGATTGATGCCACGCTGAGCCAGAACTCAGCAAATAAATTCATGCTCACCGGATCTGATGAAGTTCCGGGGAAACTACAAGGGGCGCTGCGCGAGGCCACCGAAAAGGTGTTGACCGCGCAATTGCTCACTTCGGCTGGGCTGAACGCAGATCAGCTGCCCGGCGATGACGCGCTGGAGGTCACCCAAATGCGCGGGGACGCCGAACGTTCCTCAATGATCCAGGCCATGGCGTTCCTCTTCTCTTTCTTGTTCTACATGTCCGCAATCATCTTCGGCATGCCCATTGCCAACTCTGTGATCGAAGAAAAACAAAACCGGGTGGTGGAGATCCTCGCCTCGGCGATCAACCTGCGCCAGCTGCTTGCAGGAAAAATCCTGGGTAACGTGATTCTCGCGCTGGCCCAGCTGTTGCTCTTCCTCGCGGTCGGGCTGCTCGCCGCCTATCTGTCCCCGGTCCAGATCCCGTTCCTTGGAGTCGTCTCGCAAGTGGCTGGCTGGTTTGTGGTCTTCTTCCTCGGCGGGTTCCTGGTATTAGCTGGCATCTGGGCGACGCTCGGCGCATTAGCCAGCCGCACCGAGGACCTACAGCAATCCTCCGGGCCGGTAGTCGGCGTGCTGATGGCGGTGCTGTTCATCGGGATCTACGCGAAGGGTGGCTTTTTGGTCATCGCCTCCTACGTGCCGATCGTCTCTTCCGTGGCGATGCCGATCCGCTTGCTCGGCGGTGAAGTCTCCCTAGTCGAACCGCTCATCTCACTGGTCATCACGCTGGCTACCTGCTGGTTCACCATCCTGTTCGCCGAACGCATCTACCGCCGTGCGGTGATGCACACCGGTGGGGCGCTGAGCATCCGCAAGGCGCTGAAGCTGGAACTCTAAACCGCCAATATAGCTAGTACACAGCCGCGCTGACTACACTTGATCCGGTGAACGAGAACAAGCCCCGCATGCAACTGTCAGCAGTGTCCATTTTCATCTGGTTTGCGGTACTCCTGGGTCTGGCCGGCAACACCGCGCTGGCCATGACGCACCTGGTTCTTGGCTCCTCCACCCTGGTGGTGCTGTGCCTCTGGGTGCTGCGCTGCCTGGTGCTTGCCAGCTTCTGGCTGCTGCCCATCACCCGCACTGCCAAAATCTTCGGCATCGGGATCATCCTGCTCAGCGTGCTACTGGACGTGCTGCTCAAACTCCCGGTCTTAGGCAGCGTTGAATACGGGGACTGGTTCTTCGTCTCGGCACTGGATCTCACCGGGGCCTACACCGGTTACTTCCACACCCTCGGGCTCATCTTGCCGCTAGTCACCCTCACCGGCTGGTTTATCCTGCGCCCGCGCCGGCTGGCCGGCTGGATCACCGGGCTGGCCGCCGCACTGGGCTTCGGCTTTCTCGCGCTGAGCACCGCACAGGCAGCCGATGGAACCCTGACCACCTTCATGCTCGCCACCATGGCGCGCTACATCTTGCCGGCCTGGCTTGCGGTTGTCGCCGACGCGCTGGCCGCCCGCTACAGCGGCGGACGCCAAGCAAAGAAGCAATCGGCAAAATCCTAGGTCCCCGTTGCTGGGTGTGCGTTACCTAGCCCCTGGACGTGGGCTACTCCTGCGGTAATCAAGTTAAATCGAGTCTTATGGTTGTTGCTGGCAGTATTGCCACCTCAGGTCACAGAAGCAGCAGCGTAGGTGCTGATTTGGCACTTTGGGATAGTTTTTGTTTTCATAAGTAGTTTAATTCTTCGACATCAAAAGGCTCGGGATGTTGCTTCCTTCCTCAATCACCCTGCTTCCCTTCACGAATGCAGATGCCGAGTTCTTTGCCGCGCTGGCCACGGACGAACGAGTAGTTCGTTTTATTGGCTATGGGCAACCGTGGGATCGGCAAACTATCACCGCCTGCGTTCGCGAAGCCCTTGAAGAAGAACCGCTGGACCTTGTGGGCGCATCACGCTGGTTCGTAGCAACTGAGGCAAACGAAGCCGTGGGTATCGTGTTTTGCACCCGCCAGGAAACCTGTGGGGAGCTCGGCTACTGGGTATCGGCAGATCAATGGGGACGAGGAATCGGCGGAGCAATGCTCGATAGTGCTTTGGTCATAGTTCCTAGGGCCTTCGGAATCACGAAACTTAGCGCCCGGGTTGCTCCGGGAAATGCTGCCTCCGCCAGGTTGCTCGTCAAGCGAGGCTTCAAGCTGGAGAAACGCGATGAAGAGCTTGAGCACTACATGCTGGGTTAACCATGTTTATGCAGTGGAACGCTGATCAGGTTCTTACCGACCCGTGGCGCGGTCCGCGTCATGTCGATAACTTTCTATACTTCTAGCATGACCCATACTCCCGCACCGGTTATCGGGCTTGGCACTTGGTCCCGCGAGCCGGACACCTCCTTGGTGCGAGCAACCGAGCTACCCCTTGGCGCATCTTCTTCATTCGTGATCTTGAGCGAAGCGCACGACATTG
The DNA here is from genome assembly GCF_002332285.1 of Glutamicibacter sp. BW77. Classification (NCBI taxonomy): domain Bacteria; kingdom Bacillati; phylum Actinomycetota; class Actinomycetes; order Micrococcales; family Micrococcaceae; genus Glutamicibacter; species Glutamicibacter sp. BW77. The sequence continues at coordinate 148,594 of NZ_NRGT01000057.1, forward strand.
AGGTATCCACGGAATGGGAGCCGCATTCGCACTTGGCCCATGAGCTCTTGTGGGCACAGGAGGGGACGCTCACCGCACAAATTGAGGGACAGATCTTTACCGTCTCCGAGGGTTACGGCCTGTGGATTCCAGCCAAGATGCTCCACGGTGGACGGCTGACAGCACACATAAAGCTATATAGCGCCTTCTTCGCTCCCGAACGAACCACCACCGAGTTCAGGGTCCCGACGGTGATCCGCATGGAACCATTGCTTGAGTCGCTGTTGATCCACCTCTCTCGTCGTGAACTGAGCCAAGAAGCCAGAGCGCGTGCGGAGGCCGTCGTTTTTGACGTGCTCAAACCGTCCGCTCACCAATTGGCGCTGCGTCTGCCCGATGACCCGAGGATCAGTGGCATTGCAAACCAGTTATTGGCCAACCCGGCGGATAATCGACCCCTTGAGCAATGGGCAGTGGACACTGGGATCAGCGCACGCACCATCACCCGCGCCTATCGCGAAGCGACGGGCCTGTCCTTTGCCCAGTGGCGCCAAGCGGTGAAAGTTCATCGCGCACTGGAGCTGCTGGCCGCTGGTGAAGGAGTCCAGGACGTGGCTGACTTGTTAGGCTACGCTCAGCCGAGTACTTTTATCGACGCATTTCGGCGCATCATGGGCTCCACACCCGGGGCCTTCACCATGGTTAGCTCAAAGAAGTGACCGGAAAACCTGATTGGATGTCAGAAATCAGCGATTGCTGACAATGACTAGTTAACTTAGACTTACCTAAGTGAAAATCATTATCAAAACCGGACGTAATCAGTCCACCCAGTGCTCATGCCAGGCATAGCAGCCGGATCAGCTCCCGCTGGGGCCGGAAGCATGCACGCCCACGAGGTGGTGCTGCGCTATGGCAAAAGCACCGTGGTCGACGGCGCCTCCATCAGGTTATCCCCGGGTGAAGTCACCGCGCTCATTGGACCCAATGGCAGTGGAAAATCGACACTGCTGCGTTCCATGGCAAGGTTGCACGAGCGAGCCGCAGGGGTTATCACCCTCATCGGATCCCACTCGGAGCCCCGCGAAATCAGTACGCTGAACGGACGAGAATTCGCCCACGAAGTCACACTCTTTGCTCAGTCCCACGCCACCCCGGAAGGCTTGGCGGTGGCAGATATCGTCGCCTTCGGCCGCCACCCGTATCGGCGCAGATTCGCCGGACTATCCGAGACGGATCACGCAGCTATTTCTTGGGCCATGGAGCTGACCGGCACATCAGCGATGGCGCAGAAGGCGGCCGGGGAGCTTTCTGGCGGAGAACTTCAGCGTGTTTGGCTAGCGGTGTGTCTAGCACAGCAAACCAACGTGGTGCTGCTCGACGAACCTACCAACCATCTGGACTTGAGATACCAAGTCGAGACCCTGGACCTGGTCCACGACCTGGCCCGTGAAAATCGGCTGGCCATCGGCATTGTGCTCCATGACTTAAACCAGGCCGCCATGCTGGCGGACCGGCTGGTGCTGATGAAGCACGGTCGGGTGCACGCCACGGGAACTCCCGCCGAGGTCCTCACCGCCGAGAACCTCTCAGAGGTCTATGAGATCACCGTGCAGGTCCACACCGATCAGCAGACCGGATTGCTGCGTATCGAACCGGTCAGCCGTCACCGGCAAAGCTGACCACCACTTCTGACCACCGAAACACACATTAACAAGGGAAAACCTATGTCTACACTCGCTCGTAGCGTCGTCACTTCCGTGGCCGCCCTCGCCCTGCTATTCACGGCCACCGCTTGCGGCACCACCGACACCTCCGGATCTGCCGCCGCACAGAGCCCTTCCGCGGCCTCTGCAGACTGCGCGGATGACACCACCGCCACGAGCACCGACCCGGTCTCGATGACCGATGATCTGGGCCGCACACTGGAACTGGATAAGCCAGCCGAGCGCGTGGTCGTGCTCGAATGGCAGGAAGTTGAAGACGCACTCACCTTGTGCGTCACCCCGGTCGGCGTCGCCTCCCCCGATGGATACACCACCTACGTCACTGCAGAGCAACTTCCAGAAGGTGTTGCTTCGGTGGGCGAACGCGGCGAACCAGATCTGGATTCGATCTACGCATTAGACCCCGATCTGATCATCGTGGATGCCTTTAGCGACCAAGACCCTGTGCTAACGCAGCTTGATAAGGGAGACGTTCCAGTTCTTGCGGTCAAGGGCAACGACTCATCAAATCCCATTGGCAACATGAAGAACGTCTTCTCGCAGGTCGCCGAGGCTACCGGCCGCACCGAGCGCGCTACCGCAGTGCTCAACGAATTTGATGCCCACCTGGCGGAGAAGAAGCAGGAGGTTGCCGAGGTGAAGATGGAAACCACTGACTTCCTGTTCTTCGACGGGTGGGTTGACGGCTCCAACCTGACCATCCGCCCCTACACCGACGGTGCGCTGTTCACCGAGCTCGGTAAAGAACTGGGCTTGACCCCGGCTTGGAGCGACGACGTCAACAAGTCCTTCGGCTCCGGCGGAGTGAACAAGGAATATGGCCTAGCCCAAACCGATGTGGAAGGCCTGGCCGGTGTCGGCGAAGCCAACCTGTTCTACTCCAACGACGCAGGAACTGGCTGGACTTCCGAACTGACATCCAGCGAGATCTGGAAGAACCTCAGTGCAGTCAAGGAAGGCCGGACCTTCCAGTTCCCGAACATCTGGGGTGCTGGTGGACCGAAGTCCACCAGCCAGGCCGTCGATGCTTTCACCGATGCGTTGACCTCCGCTTCGGAAGCCAAGTAGTCCACCGCTAAAGATGATTATCGCTGAAAAATCCGCAGACCAGCGGCCAGCTGCCGGTGACGTGAGCGTCTGCGTGGCCGGCACGGAAAGTTCTTTCGTGCCGGCCACCGGCACTCGCATCGTAGCAGGTCTAGGCCTGTTAACCGTCTTGGCAGCAGCAGTGCTGCTGGTTGGCGCCTGGCATCTGACCCAAGGAACCTCCGGGGTAGGGATGGGGGAACTTATAGGCGCTTTGCTCGGGGAGAACACCCGGATTGGCGGCGTAGGGGTCGCCGAGATCTTCACCGGCTCCCGGATGCCACGACTCTGCGCGGGGGCCGCGGTAGGTTTGGCTTTGGGAGTCGCCGGATCCCTGCTCCAATCGGTTACCCGCAATCCGTTGGCCTCACCGGACACCTTGGCCGTCACTTCCGGAGCGTACTTCGCGCTGAGCGTGGCCGCCGCCTTGGGCCTGAGCCTGTCCACCTTGGCATCGAGCACCCTGGCCTTCGCCGGCGGACTGCTCGCCGCCGGGGTCGTATTGGCTATCTCCGGGCGCAGTGCAGGGACCGCCACGACCCGGTTGATCCTCGCCGGCTCAGCCATCGCGATGGCTTTGGAAGCCGGCAGCGGCATCATCTTGCTGCTCTTCAAGGAAAACACCACCGGACTCTACGCCTGGGGCTCAGGCTCACTATCCCAGCTGAACCTGGATGCTTTTTTACGCAGCCTCCCAGTGATCCTCGTGGTCTTGCTTATCTGCCTCTTGCTCTGTCGCCGTTTGGATGTGCTCTCGCTGGGCGATGAAAGCGCTGCGGTACTCGGCATTCCCGTTCGTTCAACGCGCACCCTAGCCGTGCTGTGCGCCGTGGTGCTCACCGGCGTCTCCGTTTCGCTGGCCGGACCCATCGCCTTTGTAGGCCTCGGCGCCCCGGTGCTCGCCCGACTGCTCTCACGTCGACTGACGGTGTTGCGCCGCCAACTATTTTTGCTTCCAGCCACCGGATTAATCGGTGCGCTACTGATCCTGCTGGCCGATGTGGTCCTTCGGTCCTTGTTAGGCGCCCAAGGCGCGGCATCCATCCCCACCGGCGTCCCCACCGCGATTCTGGGCGGGGTGCTGATCATCATCCTAGCGATGCGACTGCCCGAAGCTTCCAGCGCCCGCAACCCCTTACAGGTGGCAAGCAAACTGCGTAGCCGCCGCCGGTTCATGCTCACCATGGCGCTGGGCCTCATTTTGCTGCTCGGAGCGGTGATTCTGGGCCTTTTGGCCGGGAGCATGTTCCTGAAGCTGGGAGACCTGGCCTTGTGGTTCCAGGATGATGCGCCCAAACTCTTCGCCCGCGCTTTCTCCGAACGGGCACCACGGACCATTGCGGCGCTGGGCGCCGGAGCCGCACTGGGCCTAGCTGGTTGTCTGGTACAGGGCACCGTGCGCAATCCGCTGGCCGAACCGGGCATCCTGGGCATCACCGCGGGCGCCGGGCTGGGCGCGGCCATAGTGGTCACCGCCTTTGGCGGTTCACGCTCGCTGCTGGTGCTTTTTGCGGTCATAGCCTCGCTAACCACGTTCGCCGCCATCACCGCGCTGGCCTGGCGTCGGGGTTTCTCCCCGGAACGCTTTGTGCTGATCGGCATCGGCGCTGGCTACACCCTTTCCGCAGTCACCACCTACCTGCTGCTGAGCATCAACTCGTGGGAAACCCCGCGCATCTACACGTGGCTCTCTGGCTCAACCTATGGCCGTCAGTTCACGGACGTGATGCCGGTGGTGGTGATGCTGGCACTCAGCCTTCCGGTCGTGCTGCTCATGGGCCGCAAGCTCGACGTGCTGGCCATCGACGAGGACCTGCCCCGGGTACTGGGCATCAAGACGGCCCGCACCCGGCTGATCGCACTGTCAATTGCAGCGCTGCTTGCAGCGCTCAGCGTGGTGGCAGTGGGTGTGGTTGGTTTCGTCGGACTCATCGCCCCGCATCTGGCCCGGTCGCTGGTGGGAGCCCGCCATCACCGGGTGATTCCGGTGTCCATGGTGTTCGGAGCATTGTTGGTCTGCCTGGCCGATACGCTGGGCCGTAGCGTGATCGCGCCGGCACAGATCCCCGCCGGGTTGATCGTTTCCCTCCTAGGCGCCCCGTACTTCATCTGGTTGCTCTACCGCTCCCGCGCCTAGTTGCTAGGCAAGGACCTGGTACCAGGTCCCCACCGAACCGAAAGTCTCCCATGACACATCACCCTGCTCTTCGCGCGAGGATCCAAGACTTCGACCCGGATTACCATCCGGCGCAACTGAAGCATCTGGGTTCGATGACTGGTCCGTGGGAACCCGAAATTCCGGCTGCCAACACCCGGCTGTTGACGATCCAGTTTTCCGATGCAGTAATAGTCGGTGCCGCGTTGCTCACCGCTCGTTCGGCGGCAGCCTACGTGAAGATCGCAGGGCTTCTCGCCCGCGACGCAGCAACACGCGAAGATACCATCCGCGCGGTGCTGGACTACGCCCGGGGTCAAGACCTAGCCTGCGTGAAATGGGAGACCTGGACCCAAGATCCGCGGCTAGCCGCCCTGGCCGAGCGAACCGGTTTCCAGGCGCTGCCCGCCCCGCGCTGTGCCACACAAGCTTCAGTCTCAACTCCACCAGCAGGCTACGTGCACTGGATACATTCGGCCAGCTACCTGCGCACCGCGCACTACCAGCAAAGCGAGAACTTCACCTGCGCGGCGGTTGCCGCCCTGGCCGCGCACGGGGAAACCACCAGCATCGCCGCGCTGGATCAACTGCGCACCGCGGAGTTGCTGTTGTGGCGTCAAGCGACCAACTTCATGGCCTGTGAACCAGTGGGGCTCGGTCTGGCCATCGCAGAGCGTTGGCCAGACAGTTCGGTCCGGGTGTCCTTGGATACCGATAAGCCAGTAATGGTTGACTATTATCCCGAGGCCGAACACGGCTGGCGCGGCATCCTCCAAGCCGAATCGCACCGCCGGGCGAAGGTGACCGGCCTGCCGGTGACTGCTACGCGGCTGGCGATCTCAGAGATCAAAGAAGCGGTGGCTAACGGTGACCGGGTGCTGCTGCTGGTGTCGCTGAAGCAGATGCTCGGCTACGACGTCCCGCACTGGATCTTGTGCCATGGGACGGCCGGTTCCAAGGAACATGCGGTGATCATCATCGATGATTCGTGGATTGATGCTGATAGCGGGGAGAGCTGGGTGGATGCGACCTGCCTTCCCATCACCGGACAAGAATTAGATGCCATGTCTTGTCTTGAGACAGATGGTTATCGCGCTGCGCTTATCCTGGCTAACTGATGGGCCATCGAGTTTCGGGTCTGAAACCGCAAAAACCGCGGGCCGGTCCGAACCTCAGAAGAGGTGCGGACCGGCCCACGGTCTATGCGCGATAAATTAGCGGTGTACTAGATCAGTTCATCGCTGAGGTGGTTCGGCGTACCGAAGCGGTGCGCGGTAATCGACACGGCCTGCTCGTGCAGGAATGGCAGCATTTCCACGCGTCCGGCGCCGGTGACCGGCGAGGCGTAGATCGCCACATCCGGCTTGCCATCGGTAGCCTCGGCCAGCGCCTTCACCGATCCGCCGATCAAACGGATTCGTGACGAAGAGGCCGGTCCGGTCTTCGCGGCCAGGCGAGCAGCCCGGGCAGCGAAAGCGTTCGTGTCCTCATCAACCACGGTCACCGAGTGTTCGGCCAGCAGGTTGCGCACTCCACGTGGCAGTTCCAACTCGCTGGAAAGCAGCACGCGGGATCCTGCGGTGACTCCGGCCGCGACCACACGCAGCGCCTCGGCCACACCGTGTTCGCTGGTTGCGGCTTCGAAGCGTACGGTGACATCTACCGGCTTGTAGCGGAAGATATTGCGTTCCGCGACCAGACCCGAGCGGTCCTTAGCCTGGTTAAATTCCTGATTCCACCACAGCTTGTCACTACCCAGCGCGTCGCGCAGCCAAGCCTCATCGGCCTCGGAAAGCTCCGCGGCGTTCAGTAGTCGTTCGTCAAAGACGGACAGTGCAGCGGTGTCGCGCACCGGTGCGTCGGCCCAGCTGCCCATACCGATCAGGTAGTTCGGGCCGCCGGCCTTGGTGCCGGCGCCGATGGCCGACTTCTTCCAACCGCCAAATGGCTGACGCTGCACGATTGCGCCGGTGATGCCGCGGTTCACGTAAATGTTGCCGGCCTGGATGTTTTCCATCCAGTAGGCCAACTCGTCACGGTCCAGCGAGTGCAAGCCGGAAGTCAACCCGAAGTCGACCTCGTTGACCAGCTCCACGGCCTCTTCCAGGGTCGGTGCGGTCATCACACCAAGGATTGGGCCGAAGTATTCGGTCAGGTGGTATTCGCTGCCACGCTTGACCCCGTAACGTACGCCCGGCGAGTAGAGCTTGCCCGACTCATCAAGCTGCTTTGGCTCCACGGCCCAACGCTCCCCGGCGCCCAGGGTGGTCAAACCGCGCTTCAGCTTTTCGCCTGGCTCATCGATCAGCGGGCCCATCTGGGATTCTGGATTCCACGGGTAGCCGACCTTCAGTGACTTCACCGCGTCGATCAGCTGGCTGTTGAAGCGCCGTGAATCTGCCACGGAGCCAACGAGTACTACCAGTGAGGCGGCCGAGCATTTCTGTCCTGCGTGTCCGAAGGCCGAGGCGACCACGTCGCGTGCGGCTAGGTCCAGGTCCGCGTGCGGGGTGACGATGATGGCGTTTTTGCCCGAGGTTTCGGCCAGCAGCGGCAGGTCCTTGCGGAAGGAACGGAAGAGTTCTGCTGTTTCGTAACCACCGGTGAGGATCAGACGGTCCACGCGCTCATCGGAGATCAACTGGGTCCCCAGGTCGCGGTTGCCGGCGAAGACCAGCTGCAAGACGTCCTTGGGCACTCCGGCGTCCCATAGGGTCTGCACCATCACCGCACCAATGCGTGAGGCCAAGGTGGCAGGCTTGATGATCACCGCGGAGCCGGCGGCCAGTGCGGACATGGTCGACCCGGCAGGGATCGCCATCGGGAAGTTCCACGGCGGGGTGACCACGGTCAGCTTCGAAGGCACAAAGGTGGCGCCATCAACGGTGTCTAGTTCCAGACCACGCTGTGCGTAGTAGTGCGCGAAGTCGATCGCCTCGGAGATTTCCACGTCACCCTGGTCGATGTTCTTTCCGCATTCCGAACCGAGCACCTCAAGCAGCATCGCGCGGCGCTCTTCGAAGAGCAGTCCTGCGCGGTGCAGAATTTCGGCGCGGGCCGCAGCACCCAAGGCCTGCCAATCAGCCGAGGCGTCAACGCCCATCGCGATGGCCTCATCCATTTCGCTGGCCGAATGCAGGGTGTTGGCCGCAACCAGATCCTTGCCGAGCTTCGAATCCTGCATCTTGGAGAGGATTTCGCGTCCCCAGCTACGGTTCACGTTTAGATCCGGATCGGTATCTGGGGTGTTGAAGAAGCTGGTGGATCCGTCGGCGAACCCAACGACTACCTCGGTCAGTGCCGGGTCCGACTCCTGACGGTTCTGTACGCGGTGCGAAGCCGGAACCACATCGGCCAAGTTTTCTAGCGAGGTCAGGAAGCGGTTCTTCTCGCGCTCAAAAAGTTCCTCGTTCTTCTCTAGCTCGAAGACCGCGGACATGAAGTTTTCCTGGCTGGCGCCCTCTTCGAGGCGACGGATCAGGTAGGCGATGGCCACGTCGAATTCTGCCGGGTGCACTACCGGGGTGTACAACAACAGTTCGCCTACGTCGCGGCGTACCGCTTCGGCCTGACCGGTGGCCATGCCCAGCAGCATTTCAAACTCGATACCGTGCTTGACGTCGCGTGCCTTGGCCAGTAGCCAAGCTAGTGCGATGTCGAATAGGTTGTGTCCTGCAATGCCGATGCGCACGTTCTCCACGTGGCCTGGGCGCAGTGCGTATTCGAGCACCGACTTGTAGCTGGTGTCGGTGTCCTGCTTGGAGTGCCAGGTGGCTAGCGGCCAGCCGTGGATGTCTGCCTCCATGATTTCCATGGGCAGGTTAGCGCCCTTTACTACGCGCACCTTAATAGGTGCTCCGCCCTGCGCCACACGGGCTGCGGAGAATTCTTGAAGTTCAATCATCGCGCCCAGTGCGTCGGGTAGATAGGCCTGCAATACGATGCCGGCGGGCAGTGCCTTGAACTCGGGCAGCGACAGGATCTTGGTGAAGACCGCGATGGTCAGCTCCAGGTCCTTAAACTCTTCCATATCCAGGTTGATGAACTTCTTCTTTGCTGCCTTATTTGCCAGCTCGTAGAGTGGACGCAGCTTTTCGACAATGTGCTCCACCGCTTCGTCGAAGGCCCAGTGGTTATGTGGGGCGACGGTGGAAGAGACCTTGATCGAGACGTAGTCCACGTCATCGCGGCTCAAAAGCTTGGTGGTGCCATCTAGGCGACGGGTTGCTTCGCCCTGGCCGAGGATTGCCTCGCCGAGTAGGTTGACGTTCAGGTTGACGCCGTCGCGCTTGATCTTGGAGATCGCGCCGCCTAGCTTGTGATCCGAGGCGTCAATGATCAGGTGTCCCACCATTTCGCGCAGCACACGGCGCGCGATAGGGACAACGATCGATGGCAGTACCGGTGCCATGGCGCCGCCTAGCGCGACGGCCTTGCGCATGTACCAAGGCAGGAAGCTTGGCACCATCGGTGCCAGCTTCTTCAGGTTGCCCGCGGCGACCTTTAGATCTTCGGGGCGGATGACACCATCAACAAACCCGACGGTGAAGTCCAGGCCCTTAGGGTCCTTGAGTACTCCGGCCAGCCGGGCTGCGGAGGCATCGATAGGGAAGGTGGAGGCTTCGGTCAGCCAGTGGCGGACTAGTTTAATAGTCTCGTCTGCAAGTTCTGCCGGAAGGGTCAGGGGGTTGCCTGCCGAGTCGACCGCCGGTGCGACGGTTCGTGCGGTGGTGATAGAGGATGACATGTTGTGTCGGTCCCTTCGATGCGATGCGTACTTGGATTAGATACACCGAACGCGAATTTCGTGATGGCTGACGAGCTTACGGAATCACCGGATAGTTGGCCGCGAAAATGCTGTGTGCAATTCGAGTATGACCCTAACTTTGCTTAAGCAAAAGTGAACAAAACCGAACGTTTCACTTCGGGTTTGCTAATGTATTGACAGGTGCTTAAATCACCCCTTTTGCACCCTCAAGGTACCGCGTAGAGACCGGAGTTGAACCCATGCTTGAACTGCGAAGATTACGTCTACTCAGGGAGCTAAGTATTCGCGGAACGATAGCCGAGGTGGCGGACGTACTGAGCTACTCCCCTTCCTCGGTTTCCCAGCAATTGAGTCAGCTCGAAGAAGAGGCCGGAGTCGAGCTCTTGCGCCGCAATGGACGCAAGCTGGCACTCACCCCACAGGCCCAAGTTCTGGTGGCGCACACCGAAGAATTATTGGGTTCCATGGAACGCGCCGAAGCAGATCTGGCAGCGACCATGTCCAGTGTCTCGGGGACCGTGCGACTGGCAGTATTCCAGACCGCAATGCTCGCGGTCATGCCTCCGGTATTGCGCAAACTTCATGATCTGCACCCACATCTGCGCGTGGAAATGACCCAGCATGAGCCGGAGGAAGCACTGCATGAAACCAGTGCGCGGAACTTTGATCTAGTGATTGCCGAACAGTATCAAGGTCACGCCGCCCCGATCTTTGAGTCCTTAGATCGCCGTCATCTAGCCCATGATCCGATTCGTTTAGCTCTTCCACTGCTCGGCGGTGAGGGCAATACCGATTTTGATCGCGTCACTTCGCTAACCGAGGCGGCCACCCTTCCCTGGGTGATGGAACCCCCGGGAGCCGCGAGTCGTCACTGGGCGGAACAGTCCTGCCGAATGGCCGGTTTTGAGCCCGACGTGCGTTACGAAACGGCAGATCTTCAGGCACATGTCACCCTGGTGGAAACCGGCACCGCGGTGGCCTTGCTGCCCGATTTGGTCTGGACACAGTTCGAGCGACAGCTGCGCTTCGTAGATCTAGACAACGCCCCGGTGCGCACTATTTTTACCGCCATGCGCCACTCTTCAGCGCGCTCCCCCTCCATTGCGGCGGTGCGTACCTTGGTGCACGAACAGCTAAAAAACCAGTCTGCCTAAGAAAACTCGATTCTGCTTCTGCCGGGTAGTTCGGTAGTGTTCCTAAGGTCACAAAACGATCACGAGCGAAGTAGGTCACCGAGACAAACGGGAATTTAAGTGCAATAGTGGTGACTCGCACCACAAGATCCGCTGTCTACTCGGGTGACCACTCGCTCCGACGGACAATAAACGGCAATGAGGGAAAATGTCTGACCAGACTTATCAGATCATCGCGATCGTCATCTATATGGGCGCGATGCTCGGCATCGGCTACGTAGCCTTTAGACGAACGAACAACATCGACGACTACATGCTTGCAGGCCGTGGCTTGAAGCCCGGGGTAGCAGCCCTGTCCGCAGGTGCAAGTGACATGTCCGGCTGGCTGCTCATGGGCTTGCCCGGCGCAATCTACCTTGGCGGCATGCACGAGGCCTGGATCGGTATCGGTCTATTGATCGGCGCCTGGCTGAACTGGAAGTACGTGGCTCCTCGTCTACGTTCCTACACCGCAATCTCGCAGAACGCCATCACCATCCCAAGCTTCTTCGAAAAGCGCCTGAAGGACAATAAGCACCTGCTGCGCATCGGCAGTGCGGTCATCATCTTGGTGTTCTTCACCTTCTACGTTTCCTCGGGCATGGTTGCCGCCGGCAAGTTCTTTGATGCCTCCTTCGGCTGGCCATACCTGACCGGCATGATCTTCGTTGCGGTCATCACCTTGCTCTACACCCTGTTTGGTGGATTCCTTGGTGCATCACTAACCGACGTGGCTCAGGGCCTACTGATGTTCGCCGCACTCATTGCCGTGCCAATCGTCGCGGTTATCCAGATCGGCGACTTCGAAACTTTGGGTTCGCGCATCACCACGGCAAACCCAGAGGCATTCAACCTGTTCTCCTCGTTCTCCGATAACGCCTGGTGGGTCGCGGTCATCGCGATCTTCTCCACCGCTGCATGGGGCTTGGGTTACTTCGGTCAGCCGCACATCCTGGTCCGCTTTATGGCGCTACGCACCCCAGCCGAGGCAAAGACTGCACGTCGCATCGGCGTGGGTTGGATGTTCCTGACCTCCATTGGCGCAATCGCGACCTCGCTGATCGGTATCGCGTACTTTGCGGAGGATCCACTGAGCGAGACAAACAGCGAAACCGTCTTCTTGCTGCTCAGCCAAGTCTTCTTCCACCCATTCGTCGCTGGTCTAGTGCTCGCGGCCGTGTTGGCAGCAATTATGTCAACGATGTCCTCGCAGATGATCGTTTGCTCTTCTGCACTGGTTGAAGACCTCTACAACATCACCGGTCGCAAGGCTTCTCCGAAGGCGCTAGTGATGCTCGGACGCACCGGCGTGCTGGTCATCGCGGTCGTCGCAGCACTGCTGGCACTGAACCCGAACTCCTCGATCCTGGATCTGGTGGCCTTCGCCTGGGCCGGCTTCGGCGGCGCCTTCGGTCCAATCGTGATACTGGCTCTGTACTGGCGTAAGCTCACCGCGATTGGTGCCTTCGCTGGCATGATCTCCGGTGCAGCCGTAGTCTTCATCTGGGGCAACGTCGACGTGCTGACCGGCAACATGTACGAGATCGTGCCAGGCTTCCTGGTCTGCCTCGTGGTTGCATGGCTCGTCTCTCGTGCAACGTTCAAGCCAAGCACTGAAATCGAGGCTGAATTCACCTCGATGGAAGAAGAGGTTGGCGCGAAGGTTACCGCCTAAGGCGTACCGCGCGAATAACGCTTATGTGACCGGCGTTGTGCAAAGCTTCACCGCTTTGCACAACGCCGGTTTCTGCGTTTAACCACGCCTCTGCCGGCGGCCTGCGCTCACCCAGAGCACAATCGGCGCGTAGCGGGTGCCGGTGACACCCGGTGCACAGTAACCTAGAGGTGTCCGAAGTTTCGTTTCACCTCGAAGGATGATCTAGCCATGGCGCAGACGCTCACTAAGTTCACTCGCTGGCAGCGCACCGAATCGCAATACCTTGCCGCAGATCCCGAGGCCGTGTATTCGATCGTCGGCAACCTGTCGCAGACCGGCAGCTGGATGAAGAGCTTCGACGGTTTTGTGGTGCACGATGACCAGCGCGGAGTAGGTACCAAGGTTGATCTCTTGGCTCCTGGCAAACTCTTTGGGCCGCTACATCAAAAGACCGCACCGGCAGGCTCGATCACTAGACGCAACCCGGCTCAGCGCATGGTCGAGTTCACCCAGCCGCAACCCGGTGGCGAAATGGTATTGCGCTGGCAGGTAGATGCCGCCGATACCGGAGCGATCCTGCGTTTCACCGTAATCCTGCGCGGTCCAGGCACCACGGCCTTCAAATTTAGCGTCGCTAACACCCTCTGCGAGGACTTTGCACTAGCCTGCGCCAGGCTCTTCAAGGTCATACCTTCGGGAGCACACCGCACCGTTCCGGTGCGTGTGGTGATCTCCGGCGGACGTGGCTTCCTCGGACGCAATCTGGTGGCCGAGCTGGTCTGCCGCGGGTTGTCCGTGGCCGTACTCACCCGACGCATTGAAGCAGACTTCCCCGCCGACCAATACCCATGGGATGGCCTTCACCAAGGCGCGTGGACCAGTGCGTTAAGCCACGCCAAATTCCCGGTACACCTGATCAATTTGGCCGGCGAGCGCGTGGATAAGCGCAACACCGAAGAAAATATCGCAAAGCTCACCGCCTCCCGGGTGCGCACCACACAAACTTTGGCCGAGGCCGCCGCCGGACTCGACACCCCATTGGCCAGCTGGATTCAGTCCAGCACCACCGCGATCTTTGGTGATGGCGGTGAAGCAGAATTTACCGAAGACAGCCCAGTGCCTACCGGTGAGCGGGCACTTCCGGAAATGACCGGGGTCGCCTCCGCCTGGGAGCAGGCCTTCCATGATGCGAAGGTCAATGCCGAACGCAGTTATGTGCTGCGCAGCTCGCTAGTGATGCATCCCGATGCGCCACTGCTCAAACCACTGACCGCGCTGGTACACACCGGTCTGGGTGGGCCGATGGGTGATGGCAGGCAGTGGTTCAGCTGGATCGGTCTGGAAGATTGGCTGCATTTGGTGCGGATCTTGCTCGGCTTAGAAGAGACTTCGCTACCCGTGGGGTTGATCCATGCCGCGCATCCGGTGCCTTTGCGCAACACCGAGGTGATGGCTGCGCTGCGTTCAAACGCCGGGTTGCCAGGACTTCCTACCGGCACGCTATTGCCCAAGCTTGGTGCGGCGGTGCTCGGCTCTAATGCTCGTGTGGCACTGACCGGACGCAAGGTCAGCTCCCGGGCGTTAGCAGATGCCGGATTCGAGTTTAGCCAAAACGACTTTGCGGCCACGCTAAACGGCGAATAATTTCCCTCCGCGTTTGCGTGCCGAAAGCACCATCGCGGTCTTCAGCTGCACCATCTCACCCCACTGGGTGTCGGAAATGAAACGATATAGGTCCTTTTGGGTGCGCACGGTGACATCAACGATTAGCTGTGCGTCCCCGGCCACCGCGGCCGCGTAACGCACCTCGGGCAGTAGCCGTAGCCGCTGCCCGAGTTGCTCAACGCTCTGCGGGGAGGTCTGTACCCAGAGCAGCGCCTCCACCGGGTAGCCCAGGAGCGCCGGTTCTACCAGTGTGCGGATCGAGATATGTTCCCCGCGCAGGAGCCAGTCCACCCGGCGGGCCACCGATGATTCGCTCATCTTCACCTGCCGAGAGATCGTGTCCACCGAGGCCCGCCCATCTTTGCGCAGCACCTCGATGATTAGCTTGTCATTCTCCGTTAGTCCGGCCGTGGGATTCCATTCGGTCAGTTCCCCGCCACTGGCTGGCCGCAACGCGCGCTCCGCCGCTTCGGGTAGTGGCTCGGCACGCCAGGCACGGATGGTTTTGAAGTATTTCAGGATCGGATAGACCGCTAACGCATTAATTCCTGGGGTTGCCGGTAGCTGCATGGTGAGAATCTCGGCCAGGTCCCCGTCGTAGTGCAGCTCGGTGACCACGTCACTTTGCCCGGTGACCATATAGCTGAAGCTGGTGTCTGTGCGCTGAGCCAACGCCTCGCAGGCTACCCGCACGGTTCCCGGGGCGCAGGTAAACGCGGCGACCAATGAGCCCGTGCGGTGTTGAATTGCCGCCACCGAAATTTTTGAACTAGCCAACAGTGCCTGCCCGTAGCGTGCCACGGTGCGTTCGGGCTCGCCAAAAACCTGAGCGATCTTGCGCCAGGTAGCGCGCCCATCGGCTTGCAGCGCGATCACTATTTTCCGTTCAAGCTCGTTAAACTCGTCGTTTTGCTCCATGCGGTACTCCTGTGAGGTGCTGGCCTGCGGTCATAGGCATTTTCCGGCTCGGTGTTTGCCTAGGCTGGTCACTTAGAACCCAATCTTCTCTGACGATTTTCCGCTTTTTAGCCCACTGAATCGTCATGCTTTGGTGGAAAACGACAGAAAACTGGCAACATGTGCCAATTATTGTCGATATCTCAGCTTAGCGCCATGGTTGTAAGTAGATGCGATGCGCATCACATCAGTTCACTTACTTACCTACTTTCAGGAGCCCACCGTGCAGCCACAGCTCATCCTGGCCGCTGGCGATCCCAGTTCAACCGACATCTGGGCCATCGCTAACACCCCCTTCCTGTGGTTCTGCGCCTTGGGCGTGTTCGCAGTCATCTTCATTCAGACGATTCTCTATGCGCGGGCCGCAAAGGTTGCCGCACCGCACGTGAATATGCCGGCACGTGAGCTGAAGGAATCCTTCCGAGCCGGGGCCGTCGCCTCCATCGGCCCCTCGCTGGCGGTAGTCTTCGTCGCCATCGCATTGCTGGCACTCTTCGGCACCCCAGCGGTGCTGGTACGTATCGGACTGATCGGCTCGGTCTCGGCAGAAACCGGCTCTGCGAATATCGCTGCTGTGTCTATGGGCGCCACCCTCGGCGGAGCCGACTACACCCAGCAGGTCTTCGCCGTCGCTTTGGTGGCAATGAGCCTGTCCGGAGCAATGTGGATGCTCTCCACGCTGATTTTGACCCCCATCATGAAAAAGGGCGGCAAGTCGCTCGCCAAGCGCAACCCCGCGGTGATGGCACTGATCCCTACCGCCGCGCTACTTGGAGCGTTCTCCGCGCTGACCATCGCCGAGCTGCCAAAGTCATCGATTCACATGATTCTCGTGGCGGTCTCCGCGGCGGCCATGGGCCTATGCCTGTTGCTGGCTAAGGTTTTGCACGCGAAATGGTTGAAGGAATGGGCGCTGGGCATCTCCATCGCGATTGCTATCACCGCCGGCTACTTCCTGCACACCGCAGCCTAAGACCAGGAGCAATACCCCATGAGCACTCCAACTATTACTCTGACAAGCGCCGATGCCTCGATGGCGCGTTTTGAAAAGCAGACCACTCGCTACGGTTCACTCACCATGACCGCGGGGCTGATCTTCTCGCTGCTCGGCCCGATCTATCTAGTCTTCTTCTCCGACCTACAGATTGCCCCCTCGATGATCTGGGTGGCGTTCCTCGCCGTCGCGGCAACCTTTGGGGTGTTGTGGATCGTGGAGCCGGTGACCTACTTCCCGATTCTGGGTTCTGCGGCCATGTACCAGGCATTTATGATCGGCAATATTTCTAACAAGCTACTGCCAGCTGCCATCGTGGCGCAGTCCTCCATTGGCGCCAAGCCCGGATCCAAGCGCGGGGATCTCGCCGCAGTGATGGCCATTTGTGGCGCTGCCACGGTGCACCTGACCAGCCTGCTGCTATTTGTCGGTGTACTTGGCACCTGGCTAGTTTCTCAGGTGCCCGCCGAGGTCATCGACGTGGCTCGGCTTTACATCTTGCCCTCGCTGATGGGTGCGGTGCTCGTGCAGTCGATCGTCGTGATGAAGTCACTGCGTCCCACCATCATCGCTATCGTACTGGCGCTGCTGATGAACTTTGTGGTGTTGCCTGCTATGCCGGCGGTGGCAATGTTTGCTACCGCACTGGTAGTCATCGCCTCGATCTTGGTTTCTTGGGTGTTGCGTGACCGCAAGGCCCTAGTGACAAACACCGAAGACTAAACCAGAGTATTTTTCACCTGAACATTTACCCCTCAAGATAAAGGACATCATGCTGAGCACCGCGCTGACCGAGGACGAAACCCGCACGCTGCACGAAAATTATCTGCACTTGCACGCGCACCCCGAATTATCGATGGCCGAACATGGAACCGCTCAATACATTCAGGAACGACTGAACGAGCTGGGTATCGAGAACTTCATTTCTGGTGGCACCGGTGTGGTGGGTATTCAGCGTAACGGGGACGGTCCGGTAATAGCCTTCCGCGCAGATTCCGATGGCCTGCCAATCAAGGAAGACACCGGCGCGGACTACGCCTCGGTGGACACCGGGGTCCTAGCCGACGGCACCGAGGTGCCGCTAATGCACGGTTGCGGCCATGACACCCACGTAGCCTCCGCGCTCAGCGCCGCACAGGTACTGGCCAGGAACACCGAGAACTGGTCCGGAACGGTGCTGTGGATCTTCCAGCCTGGAGAGGAAACTGCCGCCGGGGCGCGCGCTATGCTCGCAGACGGATTGTGGGAGAAAGTCCCACACCCGCAGGTAGTCCTCGGCCAGCATGTCTTCCCGTTCCAAACCGGATCCATCGCGGTCACCGAGGGCAGCGCGATGGCTTTAGCAGATTCGCTGAAGGTGACCTTGTACGGCAAGCAGTCCCACGGCTCCCAGCCTCAGGATTCGGTTGATCCGATCGTGCTTGGCGCGCACATCATCACGCGTTTACAAACCATCGTCTCGCGCGAGCTGCATCCGTTGAGCCCGGCGGTGATCACCTGTGGAACCTTCCATGCGGGACTGAAGGAAAATATCATTCCGGACCGCGCGGAATTCACGCTGAACATTCGCACGCTCACCGAAGAGGTTCGCGCCCAGGTGCTGGCGGCCGTCACCCGCATCATCAATGCCGAAGCGGTGGCAGCTAACGCGCAAGCACCACTCATTGAGGAACTCTACAATTTCCCACGGCTCTACAATGATCCGGAACAGACCCAATCGCTCGCCGCGGCCTTCGGTCAAGAATTCGGGACAGACCAGGTTCACTTCTCTCCTCCGGCTATGGGTTCGGAAGATTTTGGAGCGCTGGCGGACGCGCTGGATGTGCCCAATGTGTTTTGGATGTTTGGCGGTTTTGACCTCAGTAATGGTCCTGCCCCGGTCAATCATTCGCCACACTTTTTGCCTGACTACATTCCGGCGCTAGATACCGGCGTTCGCGCGGCCTTGGCTGCTATCGAATATTACGTCTCAAAGAAAAACTGACTAAGTCTTATGACGTCCAACATCCTAACGTGTCATCTACTTCACGTTAGGACTTTGGCGCGTCTAAGCTAATGCTCAACGCTAACGCGTCTACAAACTAAATATTCATTCCCGATTAACCTCCCAGCTTCACCCGGCTTACTCTCACCGACCACCATGGAGTGAGTTAGCCGGTCCAGATTGTGTCCAACGGCGGGCGCAGAGCATCATCACTTAGATCTACCAGTTTGAAGGAACGACACCATGGCAAATTTTCTTGAGGCGAGCGAAGGTGCTGCACGACCGCAGATGCCTAAACCCAGCGATCTAGCTAAATTACGTAAACAGGCTGGTGCCGCACAAGCGCAGGAAACTGTGCTCGATGAAATGACCGCAAACGTTGCGGTTGATGCTGCTTACAACGATGTCGACTCCGACTTTGAGGTACCACGCGTGGTGAACTTTGGCCGCAAGCTGAAGAATATGAGCGAGGTGCGCCACTTCTTCCGCACCAATTCCACCCCGATTTACTTCGTCGGCGCCACCCCGGTGAACCTATTGGGTCTTGACCGGTGGGTGCGTAAATTCAGCTACATCAGCTACTACGACGGCTGGGATGGCCACCACCCGCGGGTCTTCACCCCGAGCGAGAAGCCACAAACTGATTTCCAGAGCGCCGAAGAAATTAACAACTGGTTGCTGGAAAATCCCGAGGTACGCGAGTACATAGACACCCATACCGCTCCGGGCGGGCCTCGTCCGAAGATCGCCATGGTGTTCTTCGATGAGGAAACCGAAGCGATCTGTGAAGAGCTGGGCTACGACCTGATCCTGCCTTCTGCGGAACTGCGCAACCACTTGGATTCAAAGATTGTCACCACCGAACTGGGCAATGCCGCCGGCGCCCACTCGGTCCCGAACGTTTTGGGCACCGCCGATACGTACTCCGAGCTACAAAAGCTTTCGCGTGACGCGAAGCTCGGTGATGACCTGGTAGTGCAGACCCCGTATGGAGATTCGGGTAAAACCACCTTCTTCATCACGAACGAATCGGACTGGAATGAACATTCCAAGGACATCATCGGCGAACAGCTCAAGGTGATGAAGCGGATTAACAATCAGCCGGTGGCCGTAGAAGCGGTACTTACTCGCTGCGGTACCGTGGTCGGCCCCATTCTTACCGAACTGGCCGGTTACAAGGAACTGACTCCTTACAAGGGCGGTTGGTGCGGTAACGAGATGCACCCAGATGTGGTCACCGATGGTCAGCGTGCGCGCGCTATTGAACTGGTCCGCAAGGTGGGTGCGGGACTGAAGTCCACCGGATACCGTGGCTTCTTCGAAGTCGACGTACTGGTAGACACCGATACCGACGAGGTGTACTTGGGCGAATTGAACCCACGCATCTCCGGGGCCAGTGCGATCACCAACGTGACCGCCGGAGCCTACGCGGACGTTCCACTATTCCTCTTCCACCTGCTGGAGTACCTGGACGTGGAATTTGAGCTGGACGTGGATGAGATCAACGCGCGCTGGGAAGAACTCTCCGGAGCCGATGTGTGGAGCCATATGATCATCAAGGAAACCGATGACATCGTGCAGTACATCACCCACGCCCCACGCACCGGCAAGTACTTCCTGGACTCAAAGGGCAAGTTGCAGTTCTCGCGTAGCGCACTGGACTGGCACCAGTTGCAGAACCATAAGGAAGCGTTCTTCCTCCGCATCTACGGTGTAGAAGATTACCGTTGGAAGGGTGCTGACTTGGGCGTACTAGTAACTAAGTCGAAGCTGCAGTACGAAGGTAAGAAGAAGACCAAGCTGACCATTGACGCGAAGCACTTCATCTCTTCGATCCGTGCACAGTACAAAGGTATCGACGTTCCGCCAGCTACCCAGTAGTAGGTTCGTTCGTCAGCCCCGTTCAAGCGCTGGTGGTAGGCTCCAAAAGATAAAGCACACAGCGTTTCTAAGAGAAGAGCGACCACTAGATGTCCAGCGGCCTCACGGTACCCGAGTTAACGATCGCTAACTGGCAGCACCCGGAAAACATCCAGGTATCCTTCCAGAATATCGCCGAGTTCCTACCTACCACCAAGGTCTCACGCGGCGACGAATCGATCGCCAAGCTGCCGTTCACCGAAATGGAGATTGGTGATCTAGAGGTCGCTAAGGGCAGCGCCACCGATCCCTCACTGACCGTACGCGGAGTAATCAACTCGACGAACACCGACGGTTTGCTGATCATGCGCAAGGGCAAGGTGATGGTGGAGAAGTACTACAACACCATGACCTCGCTAACCGACCACCTGCTGATGTCGATGAGTAAAACCGTCGTCGGCACGGTGGCCGCAGCGCTGGTGAGCGCGGAAAAGCTCGACGTGAACAAGCTGGTCACCGACTACGTGCCAGCCCTTGAACGCTCCGGTTACGCCGGGGCAACGGTACGCCACCTGCTAGATATGCGTTCGGGAATTCAGTTCTCCGAGGAGTACCTGGATCCCAAGGCCGAGGTACGCATGCTAGAGGAAGCCATCGGCTGGACCCCGCCTAGCGGCGCCATCGGCCCCATCGGCATGTACGACTACCTGCTGACGCTGAAGGCTAAAACTTCCCACGGTGGGGCCTTTGAATACCGTTCCTGCGAGACCGACGTGCTCGGTTGGGTGTTGGAAGCCGCCGGTGGGGCGCGCATGCAACAGCTAATCTCCGACTATGTGTGGGCCAAGATCGGCGCGCAACAGGACCTGGTGATGGGTACCGACCAGTTCGGAACCGGCATGTTCGACGGCGGTTTTAATGCCACCCTGCGCGACCTGGCCCGTTTCGGTCACCTCTACATCAACGACGGGGTGTCGTTGAGTGGACAGCGAGTCTTTGACCCGAGCTGGATCACCGATACCTTCACCAGCACCGAAGACCAGCTCAAAGCCTTCGCGGACTCACCGGGCGATAATATGATGCCCGGCGGACGCTACCGCAACCAGATCTGGTTCCCTTACCCGAATTCAAATGTCGCGCTGGCCCTTGGCATCCACGGGCAGATGATTTACATGAACCCGGCCACCAAGATGATTGGTGTGAAGCTCTCCAGCTGGCCATATCCGCAGGATGCTTCCAAGCTGTTCCCCACGATTCGCGCCTTCGACGCCATCGCCAACCATTTAGCGCAGCAAGACGGCATCTAGCTCCTAGAGCTCGTCGCGTCCTTCAAGGTAAGCGCGCAAAACCTGCAGCACCCCATGCTCGGTATTTGCTGGCGCGGTGAAGTTCGCTGCGGCCGCAACCACCGGGTGTGCGTTGGCCATGGCGAAGGAATAGGTAGCACCCTTGATCATTTCTAGATCATTGGGGTAGTCCCCGAAGACCGCGGTTTCATCTTGGGTGACACCGAGCTTGTCTTGCAATGCCTTCAGCGCTAGACCCTTGTGCACTCCGTGGTTCATCGCGTCCACCCAGTGGCTTCCAGAAACTACCACCTGCAAGGGGACGTCGAGGGCAGCGGCCATCGCCTGCACCTGGCCGGTCGCGACGTTGACCGCCATTTTGATGATTTCATCCTCGACCTGGTCTAGATCCTCGACAACCTGCACCGCGCGGTAGTACGGGGCAATGGCTGCAAGAAAGTCCTCATCATCCCGCTCCACGTAGGCGGTTCGCCGGCCGCAGAGCACCAGCCCAACATCCAGCGCCGACTGCGCGCGGGTCACGGCGATCACCGAGGTCACCGACTGTGCATCGATGATGTTGGAGTAAATTTCTTGCTCGCCGTGCATCACCACGGTGCCGTTCTCGGCGATGATCGCGATTTCACCGAGTGCCGCGAACTGCTCACGCAGGGTGGCGAACTGCCGCCCAGAGGCCGGAACAAAACTGATCCCCTTGGCCTGAAGCTCGTCGATGACCACCCAGGCAGCCTCCGGGATCTGTCCTTCTCCATCTAAGAAGGTGCCGTCCATGTCTACGGCGACAAGTTTGATCGTAGCGTTCGGGTTAATCGTGTGCATTTAAATCCTAGGTGCTTAGGTGCATGGCGCGGTGTGCGGCGCCAAGCACGCCGGCGGCGTTGTGGTATTTGGCGGGCACCAGTTTGGCCCGCAGGTTCAGCTTGGGTAGGAACTTCTCGTGGTCCTCGGAGATAGCCCCGCCGATGATGATCAAGTCTGGGCTACACAAAAATTCGACCTGTGAGAGGTAGCGCTGCAACCGGGTGATGTACTGCTCCCAGCTGAGGTTTTCTTCACGCATGACCCGGGCAGCGGCCTTGCTTTCGGCGTTAAACCCGTCAATTTCCAGATGCCCGAACTCAATATTGGGGAAGAGCACCCCATCACGGAAGAATGCCGAGCCGATGCCGGTACCCAAGGTGAGCAGCATGGTGCTGCCTAGAATCGGTTCGCCATTGCTGGCTCCGGCGCCCGCATAAACCTCGGCCATGCCTGCGGCGTCGGCATCGTTGAGGATCGCTACCTGGCGATCTAGCGTTTTGCTCAGCAGCGCCGTGGCATCCAATCCGATCCAGGCTTCGTCGATATTAGCCGCCGAATGCACCACCCCGTCGATGACGATCCCCGGGACGGTAATTCCGGCAGGTAGCCCGGCAAGGTCTTCGCCGGTAAGTTCTGCAAGGTCGCGCAGGATTTGTGCCATGACCTCGGCCACGGCATCGGGGTGTGCCCCGTCCGGAGTGGTCGCCTGCCCAAAGGTGCTCTGCACCAGCTCGCCGGAGGTATCAACCAGCCCGTATTTGATCGACGAACCACCCAGATCCAGTCCGAGGGCCGCAAACTGCGCCGGTGTTTGCGCTGACGCCGAGTGTTTTGCTGCCATCGGTTACTCCCCTGCGTGTGGTTCATGTAGTTGAGCAACTCAAATGAACAAACCAAAAACTATTATAAGGACTCTTTACAATAGCTACTGTCGGCGTATACCGTCAATGCCTACGCACCGTCGATGCGGTAGTTGGACCACAGCCGCGCCAGATACTGCGCACGTGCCCCAAATAAGGCACCGCGCAAAGCCGCGTCCTCGCCTAACTCACTAACTTCGACAACGCTACTGTTAGCTCCCATCCTACTAGCCAGTGCCTGATTAAGGCTGTGCGTAAAAGCCTCGAAATGCGCCAGTGGTCCGCACAGCACCAAACGCTGTGGGTCAAAAAAGGCCAGTAGATTGCCCAGCACCTCAGCTAAGACCAGCGTAAAGCTCTCTACCAACGGATCGGTAGGCCCACCCGCAGCCAACAGTTTGGCCAATCGCGCGTAATCCACCTTCGAACTACCGTCCTCGGTGAGCCCGGCCGCGGCCAGCCGTTGCAGAAAGGTTTGGTCCCCCAGGCGCAAGCCATTGAGCTCGCCGGCGGTGCCACTGGCCCCACGATGCACCGTGCCATCGATTACCAGCGCGGTACCAATACCCGGACCTACGTAGAGCAGCATCAGCGATGAGTCCGCCAGCGGTTGATCGTGTCGAACCTGTGCCACAGCCATCCAGTTCACATCGTTATCCAGCACAGCTGGTGCGCCGGTCAACTCTTGAACCACCGGCGCCAGCGAGGCGGACGAACCTGGATAGACAGGTGTAGGTAACGCGGTGGCGTCCACCCCGACGCGTAGCACCGGTGAACTTTGCGACAGTGCCGCACCGA
Source organism: Glutamicibacter sp. BW77 (assembly GCF_002332285.1). Lineage (NCBI taxonomy): Bacteria > Bacillati > Actinomycetota > Actinomycetes > Micrococcales > Micrococcaceae > Glutamicibacter > Glutamicibacter sp. BW77. Next base: position 172,361 of record NZ_NRGT01000057.1, read on the forward strand.
GCGTGCGTCCTGAGCTGGCGGCAGTGAGTTCTTCAACCATGCTTCCTGCCAGCTGTTGCACCTGATCGGCGCTCGCCTCGGTAGGTACCACCCGGTGCCCTTGCGCGACGATGTGTCCGGCAAGGTCGGTGGTGCGCCCAAGCAGCGTACCGGCTTCCAAACTCAAGCCGAGCAGATGTCCATAACCCTGATTGATCCCGTAGCTTTCCGGAGCACGGCCACGGCGCACCGCGGCATCTGCTCCGGGCATAACCTCAACGGGGCTGACCAGACCATTTTCTTGTAGTCGTGAAATACCCTGCGAGGCGGTGGGTTTAGACAATCCCAACGCGGTCGAGATCTGGGTGCGGGTGGCCGGCTGATTTAAGCATAGATAGTCAAAGATCTGTCGGTCGGTCAACGTCGCTAGGGCCCTCGGCCCGACAGTTGGCGCAGGCAGCTTCATGAGCCGCTCACCAACCGCTGCCCCAAGGCTTCAAATTGCTTAGCGGTTAATCCGTGAGCCAGCAGATAATCGGCGATCGAACCGTGCCCGGTGATGGCTAGATCCAAGGCGCGCTCCAATCCAGCGATGCTGGTGCCGACCATCAGGTTTTGCATTTTCTCGGTCATCGTAATGTCGTGAGCGGCGAGCATCGTACGCATGGATTCAAGCCAAGGACCGGACAGTGCGGCGGTAGATGCAGCGTAATCGGCCAGCACTGCATCACGATCGGCGCCCACGGCCAAGAGCAACAAGGCAATCGCGACCCCGGTGCGATCCTTGCCCGCGGTGCAATGCACTAGCGTGGCTTCGTTCGATTGTGCGACGGCACCGGCGATCTTGGCCCACACACCCCCATGATTAGCCACCAGCGGAAGATAAAGCTCTTCTAATGACGGCATGGTGCTCGGTACGGCGAGCGCGCCCTCGAGCAGGGGCAATCTGGTGCGTGTGATCGTTTGCAAGGTTTCGGGGAAGCCCGGTAACCGACTGGTCTCGACGGTGGAACGTAGATCAAAAATTTGCGTAATATTTTCGGTACCCAACCACCCGGTCAGCGGTTCATCAATGGTGTGCGGCACGGCGCTGCGGTAGAGCAAACCGGCACGGATTCTTCCTCCGGACGCTGGCAACCCGCCAGCTTCACGCAGGTTCGGCAGGCTGGAGGGGTAATTCTTCACGGACATAATCGCTAAACTATCACGGCCTGAGCGCCAGCCTGCTCGGCTAGGGAAAGGTGATCAGCTGACGGATGGTACTGCCGTCGGCTAGTTGGTCAAAAGCCTCATTGATTTCGCTCAACGCTTTGTTTCCGCACAGTAGCTTTTCCACCGGGAGCAAACCGCTACGCCAGAGACTTTCATAGTAGGGAATGTCCCGGGCAGGGATTGCCGAGCCCAGATATGAGCCGATGATGGTACGCGCCGAACTGGTCAGTGCCAGCGGTTCAATTTCAGCCAGCGCCCCTGGCGGAGGAAGCCCCACGGTGACGGTGGTTCCTCCGGACGCCGTGGCACGCACCGCGGCTTCAAAGGCCCGTGGGTGCCCGGCTGCCTCGATGACCACATCTGCGGTAATTTCCGCGGATCTCAGTTGCTCCGGGGTATAAGCCTCACTGGCACCAAACTCCAACGCGCTGCGTAACTTCTCGGGGTTCATATCGACCGCAATCAGCCGAGCCGGCTCCGGCCACTTTGCACTCTGCGCGATAGCCACCAGCAATGCGGCCATCCCGACTCCACCCAGACCAATCACCATCAGTGTTTGACCGGGTTTCGGTTTGCCCGCATTTAATAACGCGCCACCTCCGGTGAGCACCGCGCAGCCTAAGACTGCTGCAACCTCCGCCGGCACGTCCTGACCCACCGGAACCACCGAACGCCGGTCAAGTACCGCATGGCTAGCAAATGCCGACACTCCTAAATGGTGGTTGATCGGTTGCCCTTCACTAGACAGACGCCTGGTTCCGGTGAGCAATTCTCCTGCGGCATTGCTCGCGCTTCCCGCGGTGCACGGCAATTTGCCACCGGTGGCGCAGGCGGCGCATTTTTCGCAGCGTGGCAAAAATACGCTCACCACGCGTTGGCCCAGATGCAGATCGGTGGCTCCCTCGCCGAGCATCTCGATGATGCCGGCGGCTTCATGTCCGAGCACCATTGGCAATGGACGCGGCCGGTTGCCTTCGATGACCGAAAGATCCGAATGACAAAGACCAGCGGCCTCGATGCGCACCAGCACTTCTCCGGGCCCCGGGTCAGCTAACTGTATCTCGCTGAGCACCAGCGGCTTACTCTGGGCGTAGGGACGCGATGCCCCGGAGGCGTGCAGGACCGCTGCGGTAATGGTGCGCATGGATTTATTTTCCGGCCGGGACAGTATTCGTCGGGGTGTAACCGCGCACCTTGCCGTCGGGCACCAGGTTCTTCACGATCAACGAGCAGTCCTTATCGCCCAGCCCTTCATCAATGAGCCGGTCAAAGTGTTCGCTCGCAAGAGCCGCCGCCGGCAGATCTAGCCCGGTCATGACACCCGCATCGAGTGCAAGCCCCACGTCTTTGCGCGCTAGATCTACTCGGAAGGTTGCTTCAAAGTTGTTATTTGCCGCGGCCGTAGCGATGACATCTGGTACCGGATACCAGGTCTGTTGAGCCCAGGAACGCCCGGAAGAGACCGAGGCAATCTCCCAGAACACCTTCGGATCCAACCCGAGCTTGTCAGCCAGTTGAGATCCTTCGGCGCTGGCCATCAGGTCGATGAAAAGCATCATGTTATTACAAATCTTTGCCGCGATACCACTGGTGGGACCACCAGCAACAATGATCTTTCCTGACATTGGGGAGATCAGTTCTTGCGCGCGTTCCATGAGTTCCGGTGCCCCGCCAAGCATAAAGGCGAGCGTGGCGTCAGCGGCTCCGGAAATTCCCCCGGAGACCGGGGCATCCACAAAACTCAGCCCGCGCGCGGTCGCCTCGTCATGCAGCGTTCGCGAAGATTCGATGTCCACGGTGGATGAATCCAGGAGCAACATCTGCGCCGTCGCGTTGGCCCATACTCCGTCTTGCGCTTCATAAACCGCACGTACGTGCTCACCCTTGGGCAACATCGTGAAGACCGCATCTGCCCCGGCCATCGCGTGCGCAATCGAGTCGCTGATCTGCACCCCAGTCTCGGCAGCAGCGGTGCAGGCCTGTGGATTCAGGTCGTAACCGCGCACCGTATGCCCGGCGTTTACCAGGTTCGCGGTCATCGGCCCGCCCATGTTCCCTAGCCCAATCCATGCATACGTGCTCATCGCCCTACCCCGCGTCTTTTCTTGTGCTTAGGTTTAAGTCCTTGTCAGGCCAGCGTAAACGGGAGGAGAGCGAAGACTCAATGAGAGACGGCACGCCAATATCGCAAGCCTATTGTGCGCTAGCGCACAATAGGCTTGCCAGACTAAGAGCCATGGACCGCCAGATCGATTACCGCCACCTTGAATCCTTGATTGCTCTATTGACCGTGGCACGGCTTGGCCGGTACACCGCAGCAGCCACTGTACTCGGGGTGAATCACTCAACAATCTCCCGGCGCATCGATGCGTTACAAAAGGCGATGGGCGGGCACCTACTCACGCGCTCCCCCAACGGGTGGGAACTGACCGATCTGGGGAGGCGGGCAATGACCAGCGCCGAAGCCATCGAGCAAGCGGTGGCTGCCATTGGCACCGAAGAAGACCCCGATGCGCTCAGTGGCCATGTGAGAGTTGCTGCACCGGATGCTTTCAGCGCCCACTTGGCTGCTCCTGCCCTGGCTAAACTCCAGCAACGCCACCCGCAGTTGGTCTTTGAGATCGTTTCGGAAACGACCCGTGCGAGGCAAACCCGGACCGGTATGGATTTGGAGATTGTCATCGGTGAGCCGAGCGTGCGCAAAGCCGCCTCGACCAAGCTACTGGACTACGAGTTACGGCTCTACGCCACCGCTGAATATGTTAAAGCTCATGGCACCCCGAAACAGCTGTCGGAACTGTCGAATCACAGCCTGAATTACTACATTGATACTGCACTGACCGTGGACAAACTTGATGAGGCCACCAGTGCCTTACCTCCGATGCGTCGCGCAATCTCCTCAACGAGCATTGCTGTGCAATATGCGGCGACCATGAACCATGCAGGGATCGGTTTGCTGCCAGTATTTTTGTCCAAGCATTACGCCAATATGGTTCCGGTACTTCACGACGAGTTTAGTTACCACTCCGAATATTGGTTGGTTGGCCGTGAAGAAGCGCTACGCAATAAGGCGGTGCAAGAAACCGTGCGTGCGCTGAACGACGCTGCGGCTAATGGTGACTGGTTCATCCCACCATTTTCTCCCTACTAATACCCTTCATCGGTTTGAGACATCACTGCCAAATAGTCAGCCTGAGCTACCGGCTTAGGAACTTTCATGGGACCGATCTTCCAGTGGGAAACCTGTTTCCCGGCAGACGTAGGGTTGACTGAAAATTTGAGTCAGTGACTAGCAACGTCCTAGATTCGTACTGTGCACCTAATCGCCGGACATCTATAGAACCAGCAAATATCATCAAAGGAACCAGACACCACCCCGATTCAGCGGACACAATCCACTGAAACGAAAAAGGGGGTGAGAACGAATCTCTCAATAGGTGATGTGATCGTGCGGTAGTGAATGAAAATTTCAGTCACTCAACGATGCTTCAAGGAAAGCCAGCTTCTAGCTGGCTAACTGATCAGGCCGATCAGGCGGATCTGGCGGATCTGGTGGATCAGCCCACCCCAACACCCTACGCACCTGATCAGTCAGGCCCACTTCCAACACCGGCGTCCGATCATGAATATGCTCAAAACCAGAGACGTTCTCCACCCCACCAGGCACCGACACATAGTTCAGCCCATGCGGGGTCCGCCAACTGACCGACCCATCAGGGCGACTAATCGACTGCCACCCCAACGCATGCTTAAACATCTGATGCCGCTTACACAGTAACTGCGAATTAGCGCCACTAGTATGCCCACCTTGAGCCCACCCCTCAATATGATCCACCTCGCAACTCTGCGCGGTACGCCGGCACCCAGGAAAACGACAACACCGGTCACGGACCAACAACAAATCCTTCAACGCCACCGACGGGCGATACCTTTTACGTCCCACATCAATAGCTGCCCCGGTCCACGGATCAGTGAGCACCCGAAGCATTGACGGGGCCTCCTGAGCCAGAGTCAAGGCGACTCCCATCGGGATGGGGCCGTACCCTTCAAGCTCAGCTAACCCCCGGCGAGGATTAACAAGTGCTTCCACTGCTGGGATGGTCACCACTACCCGTGGCTTCAACGGTGTTCCCCCGGTAGCGGGCCACCCATCTAAGAGAGCGTCACGCAGAATATCGGCGTGATGCTGAGCTTGGGTCCGGGTATCGTCTGGATCTACGTCTTGCTGGGCGAAAGCTTTCACCGTGTTATAAATCGAGTACACGTCCTGTGCTGGCGCGTAAAGTTTCAACGCGGCCATCCCGTCAGGTTCATCCCACAGCGTCACACACCGTCCGTCCTTCGCGGATTCGTGACGATCAGCAGCCGAGACGGGATCCAATTTGCGGTGCAACCGGCGGGCACGCTGACTGAAACTGGCATCACTGGCGGTCTTTGCGACCGGCAATAGTGAGTGCTCCATCCGGCGGATATCCTCTGGCGTCAGGTCTTGTGTTTGCTTCACCAACTCTTGGGCGGCTTTAGTGGTGATCAGCCCGCGCGATAACGCGTTCAGCGTTTCAGGGCATAGGTAGCGTAGCCCTTTGGCAGTGAACAGTTTCGCCCGTGTTTTCTCGACTGTTTCTCGTAAAGCGACGGCCGCTTCAGCAACGAAGCTGGAGGTGATGATCTGCTCGCTGGCTGGGTCCACTCCGTAGTAGTGGGCGCTGATGCGTTGGTCGCGTTGCTTCTCAGTTTCGCCTTGTGGGGCGGTGCTGGCGGTGTCGGCAGCGTATTCGGCCGTTGATTGGGCGACGAGTTCGATGCTGTCGGTGAGGATCACGGCTTCTGCTGCGTCGAGGGCACGGCGTAGGTAGGCGATGGCTTTCAGCTCGGTGAGTCCTTGGGCGGGGTCGGTGCGTGGGGGTCCGTGGTAGAGGGTGGAGGCGAGTTCCAGGACTTGAGCGAATTCGTTTTCGTGTTCAATCGCGCAAGCTAATGGCCCGTCGAGGTGGGAGATTTTCCTGGTTCCTGGCGGGTTCAGCGGTAGACGGTGTTCGTCGTCGTCGTTGGTGAATGCATGCTGGATGCTCATAGTCTATTTTCCCGCGTGGTACCGAAATTTTGGTGGGGTTTTCACGGGCTGTGGACTACTCAGAAGATAATTTCTGCGCTCTTGGATTGCTCTACTTTTGGGCCAATACTAGAACAATAAACTTAGCTCGGCACTAAGGACAACAATCGTCTTTGAAGAGACTCCGGCCTGAGCATTTTCATGCTGCCTCTTCGTAAGTGACTGAAAAATTGCGTCACTCGCCAAGACCTGGGCCGACGCTTAGTTCTTCGGCAATAAGCTTGAGGCCAAGGATTCTAAGGCCCCGGGAACTACAGAAAAGTATGCCCACACACCACGCTTTTCGCGGTGCAGGATGCCCGCATCAACCAGGATCTTCAAATGGTGGGAGACCGTGGGCTGCTTCAACCCAAGCGGCTCAGATAAGTCACAGACGCAGGTTTCCAACTCTTCGCTTGACGACACGATGGAGAGAATACGCAGTCGGTTGGGATCACTCAGGGCTTTAAAACGCGCGGCAAGCAGCTCGGCTTCCGCGAACTGCAAGACCTTGTCACCAGAAGCTGGAACACAGCACGTCTCATCGGTTATCTGTAGACCCAACTCAACAGTATCTGTGGTGATTGCGCTCATTTGGACGGCCCTTTTCTACACTCTTTACAGAGATTGACAAACGTCGATATAGACAACCATACTCGAGACATCGACGCTCGTCGATGTCTACTTTTGGAGCGATGCCTGCGTGACACCTACGACCGCGCCTGATACGGCCCCCGTGTCTGTAAAACTTTCTTTCCTGGACCGATATCTCGCGCTGTGGATTCTGCTAGCAATGGGCGTCGGTCTAGGATTAGGACGTATCTTCCCACAACTGGGCGCGCTCTTAGATCGATTCACCATCGCCGGGGTTTCGGTGCCGATCGCTATCGGCCTGCTGGTGATGATGTATCCGGTCCTCGCTAAGGTCCGTTACAACGAAACTGGCCGAGTTTTAGCCGATAAGAAACTTATGATCACTTCATTGGTGATCAATTGGCTTTTGGCTCCGGCGTTCATGTTCGTCTTGGCCTGGGTGTTCCTCGCAGACCTTCCCGAGTACCGCACCGGTCTGATCATCGTAGGCCTTGCTCGTTGTATTGCCATGGTCTTCATCTGGAACGATCTGGCATGCGGCGACCGTGAAGCTGCTGCGGTATTGGTCGCTATCAACTCCGTCTTCCAAGTGGTCGCTTTCGGCGCCCTGGGCTGGTTCTACCTACAGTTGCTTCCTTCCTGGCTCGGTCTGGAAACTACCAGCGCAGAATTCTCCATCGCCGCGATCACGCTCTCGGTGTTAGTCTTCCTTGGCATTCCGCTACTCGCCGGATTCCTCACGCGAACCTTCGGTGAAAAGGTCAAGGGACGCGACTGGTATGAAAATAAATTCTTGCCAAAAATCGGACCGTGGGCTCTGTACGGACTGCTTTTCACCATTGTGTTGCTCTTCGCATTGCAAGGCGACAACATCATCTCCAAGCCACTGGACGTGGTGCGAATGGCGATTCCACTGCTGATCTACTTCGTCGTAGTCTTCGGTGCCGGAATGCTTATCGGACACGCGCTAAAGCTCGGCTACCCACGCACCACCACGCTGGCGTTCACCGCAGCTGGCAATAACTTTGAGCTAGCCATCGCCGTGGCTATCGCCACCTTCGGAGCGACCAGTGGCCAGGCTCTCGCCGGGGTGGTCGGACCGCTGATTGAGGTACCAATCCTCATTGCTCTGGTCTACGTAGCGTTGTGGGCCAGAAAATTCTTCCCCACGGCTTCGACAACTATTTCTTCCTAGGAGATTATTCATGAGCAGCGTTGAAAAGCCTTCAGTACTCTTCGTTTGTGTCCACAATGCCGGCCGTTCACAGATGGCCGCAGCGTTCCTCTCCCACCTCTCTGAAGGTCGTATTGAGGTCCGCTCAGCAGGCTCGCAGCCGGCCAACACGGTCAACCCTGCCGCGGTGGAGGCAATGAATGAGCTGGGCATCGACATGTCCACCGAAACCCCGAAGATCCTAACCACCGAGGTCGTCAAAGACTCCGACGTCGTCATCACCATGGGTTGCGGCGACACCTGTCCGATCTTCCCCGGCAAGCGTTATGAAGATTGGAAACTTGATGACCCAGCGGGCCAGGGTGTTGATGCTGTTCGCCCGATCCGCGATGACATTCGTGCCCGTATCGAGACGCTCATTGCGGAGCTTCTACCCACCGCGTAAATGCATCTTTTAGGAACCAAAATGACCGAGAATTATCCCGTAGTTGTCATTGGCGCCGGACCAACCGGGCTGGCAGCCGCCGCACACCTCATTGAACAGGACCAAGAAGTTCTAGTTCTCGAAGCAGGGGCGAGCGTTGGCGCCACCATAAAACAGTGGAAGCACATTAAGTTGTTTTCCCCCTGGCGCTTCAACATCGATGCCGCCGCACGACGCTTGCTGGAAAATACCGGCGACTGGGTAGCCCCACGGGAAACCAAGTTGCCTACCGGCGCTGAATTTCTGGAGCAATACCTCGAACCGCTGGCAAGCCACCCCAAACTGATCTCACAGATCATATACGGTCACCGAGTGACCAAGATCAGTCGCTTGCATCAGGATGGTCGAGGCGTTGATAAGGCCCGCACCGCAGACCGCGATGAGTCATTGTTCTTGATCCGCACCGAAACAGCACAGGGCGCTGTAGATCTGCAGGCGCGCGCGGTCATTGATGCCACCGGCACCTGGAACCAGCCAAACCCGGTAGGACGTTCCGGTATCGAGGCAATTGGCGAGTCCGAAGCCCACGCCGCAGGCTTCATCACTTCCCCATTGCCAGATCCATTGGGTGCAGACAGCGAAGATTTTGCTGGCAAAACCATCCTGGTACTTGGCGCCGGTCACTCGGCGGCGAACACCATCATCTCGCTGGGCCGTTTACAGAAAGAACGCCCTGACACCAAGGTGCTGTGGGGGCTGCGCGGCCAGGCAAACCCGATTCGACTTTACGGCGGAGGGGCAGCAGATGAGCTTCCCGCACGCGGGCAGCTGGGCACTTCGCTACGCCGACTGGTAGAAAATGAGCACGTCAGCCTAGTAGAAAACGTGTCAGTTGGTTCCCTGACGGTCGGCGAGAAGTTGAGCGTGAATCTAGCTGACGGCCGGGTGCTGGAAGTGGACCGCATCGTCCCGGCCACCGGATTCCGCCCCGATCTGACCATGCTCTCGGAACTGCGCTTGGATCTTGACCAGACCGTTGAAGCACCCAGCGCATTGGGTCCTTTGATCGATCCAGAATTCCACAGCTGCGGCACGGTCAGCGCGCACGGTGAGAAGGAACTTTCCCACCCGGAAAAGAACTTCTACATCGTTGGCATGAAAAGCTACGGACGCGCACCCACCTTCCTGATGGCCACCGGTTACGAGCAGGTTCGCTCCATCGCCGCTCACCTATCCGGAGATCACGAGGCTGCCCGCAGAGTTGAATTGGACCTCCCAGAAACTGGAGTGTGCTCTACCGATTTAGGCGGCTCCTGCGACGCGCCAGCGGTAGCAAGTTCCTGCGGCAGCGAACCGGCACCTGCTGCCGATTCATGCTGCGGACCGGCGGAACCGCTGACCATCGGTTTTGCAACTGGCACTTTGCATGGCAATGTCGAACTAGCAGAAAAATAACTCTCCGGTGTCACGGTGGCTGTTCGCAACTGCCGTGACACCACTGCTAAATCCCTTCCCCTCCCTGACTCTCCCAGCACCTCAGGAGCCCTGATGCGCCCAGCTAATCCACCTCGACGTTTCGCTCTTCGATCCCCGCGTTCCATCGTGGCACTCGGACTTGGAATCACCGTGTTGCTTACCGGGTGCGGCTCCGATTATCCGCTCGGTGAGGCTCAAAAGGAGGCCGCCAAGGCAAATACCTCCGACTTGCGTGGCACCTTGACCGGTGGTGGCTCCACCGCACAAAACGCCGCCATGAACGCGTGGACTACCGGCTTCTCTGTCTTGCATCCTAAAGTACAGGTGCAGTATGCCTCGGTCGGCTCCGGCGCCGGACGTGAAGGCCTGCTGGCCTCGGCAACAGAATTCGCCGGCTCAGATGCGTACCTCAAAGACGAAGAAGTCCAGCGGTCCCAACAGACTTGTGGACCGGGCGGCGCCATCAACATCCCCGCCTACATTTCCCCGATCGCCGTCACGTTCAACCTGCCAGGTATCCACGAATTGAACCTTGACGCGGATACCATCGCCGGGATCTTCAACCGGGACATCCGCTCTTGGCAAGATCCCGCGATCGCCAAGCTCAACCCAGAGGTGGAACTTCCCGATATCCCTATGACGGTAGTGGCACGCTCCGATGATTCAGGTACCACCGAAAACTTCACCGAATACCTGCATAGCGCCGCGCCTGAGGTATGGAAGTACGAGCCCGATGGTAGCTGGCCCAACAATATTTCCTTGGAAAAAGCGCAGGGTAACGCCGGTGTGGTGACCACCGTGGCGCGCACCGAAGGCACCATCGCGTACGCCGATGATTCGCTCGTTGACGCAACCTTGGGCAAGGTGAACCTCAAGGTTGGTGACGAATTTGTCGAGGTTAGTGGAGAGGCAGCTGCCCTCGCCGTCGCAGAATCTAAACGCGTCGAAGGCCGAGATGCCCATGATATTGCCCTTGAGCTAGACCGTAAGACCACTGCTCCCGGCGCATATCCGCTGGTATTGGTCTCCTACTTGCTGTTCTGCAGTTCATACGAGGATCCGCAGACCATTGAGCTGATCAAAACCTTCGGGCACTACGTAGTGAGCGATGAAGGCCAAAAGATCGCCGCGGATTCCGCAAAGAGTGCACCGATGCCAGAACGTTTAGCTAAGGATGCAAACGCCGCGATCGACTCGATTGACGTGCTCGGGGCAAACTAGAAGATTTCTTATTCAAAAGGTGGCGACGGGTTTGATTCCGTCGCCACCTTTTTATTCCATTTCGCTTAGTGACCGCCGAGCTTTCCACGCATGCGTTCACGCATATTGGTACTGGCCAGGTTCAGACCCGAAACTTCCACATTTTTCCCATACTTCTCGTACTTGTCCGTAATGGAATCTAAAGCCGCTATGGTCGAGGCATCCCACAGGTGTGATTGATGCATATCAATGACGACGTTTTCAGGATCTTCAGCGTAGTTGAACTGCATGTACAAGTCATTGGACGAAGCAAAGAACAGCTCGCCGTCGACCACATACTTCGCAATTTCCTGATCAAAATGTTCTTCCATCGTGCGGGTCACCGTCACGAAATGTGCCACACGGTTTGCGAAGAGGCTCATCGCGGTCAGTACACCGGCACCGACGCCGATTGCGAGGTTGTGGGTGGCAACGGTGAAGATCACGGTCACCAGCATGACGGTGGTTTCGCTCTTAGGCATCATGCGCAGAGTGGAGGGCTTGATACTGTGCCAGTCGAAGGTTGCAATCGATACAAAGATCATCACAGCAACCAGAGCGGCCATCGGGATCAGCGCAACAATATCGCCTAAGACGACCACCAAGATGAGCAGGAAGACACCGGCCAGGAAGGTGGAAATTCGTGTACGCGCGCCGGAAGCTTTCACGTTGATCATGGTTTGCCCGATCATCGCGCAACCACCCATGCCGCCAAAGAAGCCGGTAATAATATTTGCGGCACCCTGACCCCAAGATTCGCGGGTCTTGTTCGAGTGCGTGTCGGTGACATCATCTACCAGCTTGGCAGTCATCAGTGATTCAAGAAGTCCCACGAAGGCCATGGCTAGGGCGTAGGGGAAAAGGATCTGGAGCGTTTCAAGGTTCAACGGAAAATCCGGGAAGAACAGCGCTGGCAGTGATTCAGGTAGGTCACCCTGGTCCCCTACCGTGGGAACAGCCAGGGACGCAAAAACGGTAATGAGGGTCAAGACGACGATGGCAACCAGCGGAGCTGGGATCGCGGTAGTCAGTTTCGGTAGGCCGAAGACGATCAAAAGTCCCAACGCGGTCAGTGGGTAGACCAGCCAAGGGACACCGAGTAGTTCTGGGACCTGGGACATGAAAATCAGGATCGCCAGCGCGTTGACGAAGCCAACCATCACCTGACGCGGAATGAACCGCATCAGTTTGGCAACTCCTAAGACCGCAAGAAGAACCTGGAAAATGCCGGCCATAATTACTGCGGCAATGAAGTAGTCAATGCCGTGGCTTTCCACCAACGGTGCGATCACTAGGGCGATGGCACCGGTAGCGGCGGAAATCATGGCGGGACGTCCGCCGAGGAAGGCGATTGAGACCGCCATGGTAAAGGACGCAAAGAGACCAATGCGTGGGTCAACACCGGCGATGATGGAGAAGGCGATGGCCTCTGGAATGAGAGCCAGCGCGACGACCAGTCCGGCGAGTACTTCGGTTTTAAGTAGGCGCGGGGACTTCAGGGTGCGTAGCACCGATTGCCGCTCCACGGGTGTGAGAGCTTGGTGTTCTGCGGGTGCTTGTGTGCTCACGAATGAGACTCCATTCATTGATGGATTTAGGGCATAAGCCCTTGGGATTGCATAGAATTCTTGGTAGCGCGTCGTTGCGCTCAGCAGGAGTCAAGGGCTACCTCTTCGGTAGGGCTTGCAAAATCTAGTACAACTCTAACCTAACGTGAGGGTAGGGTTGTAATTGACGATCACGGAGGATCCCATGAATGAACCCGAACCAACAGCCACCAACAAGAGCACCCTACATATTGGCGATATGGTCGAAGCCACGGGACTCTCACACCGCACGATCCGTCACTACGACGAGGTGGGACTCCTGCCGGCCAGTACCCGTAGCGAGGGCGGATTTCGCTTATATACCGAATCAGATTTACAGCGCATGCTGGTCATCCGTTCTATGAAGCCACTGGGTTTCACCTTGGAAGAGATGGGCGAACTGCTAGACACAGTAGACATTTTGGACGCTGAACCGGGCAACAAAACCGCACGTGTTAAGCTCGACGAATACACCGAACGAGCCATCACCAAGCGCAATAAATTGGCACTAAATCTTGAACGAGCCGAATCATTCATCGCTGACCTGCATACCAAATGAGTGAGCATTGCTCGCACATTCGGACCATTTCGGGGACTTTGTCTAGCTACCGCTAGCAGGAAGTAGCGGACAAAAACCACATTAGCGCCCAGTGGCCCGACACTATAGAGTTGAAGTATGTCCTACTCGGTTATCACGCATGTGCAGCGCTTGACCGCTGCCGTTTTCCCTAAGGGGAAACTGCTGACCAAGCGTGCCAGTGGCACCAACGGGTGGATGAGTTCCTGGGGAACGAACGCGCACGGCGAAATCGCTGGCTGCCCACCACCGCGCTACTAATCGCGCGCCCCACACACTTTTAATAAGTACCTTTCGCGCGCCTTCACGCCATTTTCCCTTTCTCTAAGAAGGACACCTTACTTTGCCGCACCCATCTTCTGACGCAACCCGTCAAGCACCGCATGCCATCTGGCGCGGAATCAATCAGACGCTCAAACAAGATTCCATGGGTGGCCTGTTGTTGCTTTGCGCGACAATTGCTGCACTGATTCTCGCCAATTCTCCGGCCGCACCCTGGTATGAGAATCTGAGAGATTTCACTTTTGGTCCCGAATCACTGCACTTGAATCTTTCCGTCGGAGCTTGGGCCGCCGACGGCCTGCTAGCCATCTTCTTCTTTGTGGTGGGCCTGGAGCTTAAAGAGGAGTTCGTAGTTGGCAAACTACGCAACCCGCGCACCGCGCTTGTCCCCATCGCCGCTGCCGTTGGTGGCGTCGCGCTACCCGCAGTGTTTTACACCCTCGTCATCACCACTTCCGGCAGTAGCGCAATCAATGGATGGGCGATTCCGGCGGCTACCGATATCGCCTTCGCCGTAGCAGTGATTGCGGTGGTCGGAAAATTCCTACCCCCGGCCCTGCGCACCTTCTTACTGACTCTGGCGGTAGTAGATGATCTACTCGCCATTTCTATCATCGCCATCTTCTACACCGATGATCTGGCGTGGCTCCCACTGCTCATTGCACTACTTCCGCTAGCACTCTTTACTATTGCCGTGCAGCGCGGAGTCCGTGCGTGGTGGATCCTCATACCTCTGGGAGTGAGCGTGTGGGCGTTAGTTCATGCTTCCGGTATCCATGCCACCGTTGCCGGAGTGCTTTTGGGCTTCATGGTGCCCGTTATCGCTTCTAAGCGTGCACGAGTCAACGTTGGAAAGAACAAAGACGGGGAACCAATCTACGAAGGACTAGCAGCTCATTTTGCTGACCGTTGGAGCATTGCCTCCTCGATCATCGCCATCCCAATTTTCGCTTTCTTCGCCGCCGGCGTTGCTATCGGAGGCTTTGCGGGACTGCGCGAATCCTTGCTCAGCCCCGTTGCACTAGGCATCATCGCGGGCCTGATCCTCGGCAAATCTATAGGCATCACCACCGCGACCTTCTTGGTCACCAAGCTTCCCGGTATCGAGTTAGACCGCAGCATTAAGTGGATCGACTTGCTTGGTATGTCATTTATCGCCGGTATCGGTTTCACCGTTTCACTACTGGTCGGAGAACTAGCCTTCGGCGCGCAAGGCGAGGAAGCGCAATATGTGAAGGTCGGTGTGCTGTGCGGCTCGCTGCTGGCAGCAATCATCGGAGCACTTATTCTTGGCGCGCGCAATCGCACATACCGTGCACTACAGGCCGACATGAAATAGCCTATTTCTTTCGCGTACCAGATCGTGAGTCGCCGTTGGCGCCAAGTCATCTTGCATCTTTGCGTGGGTCTTTCACACAAAGGTATTCACGATTACGGAGGAGCCCCTAGCCCGGAAATCACTGCTATTTTCCGGCCAGCGGTATCACTTCTGGAGAGTCCTTGTTGAGACCGCTTAAAGCGCCAACATTTCATAAGGTAGGCGATTGAGAAACCAGCAATGCCAGCGAGATAAACCATAAGGCAAAAGGTCGGTCCCGAGGGACCGACCTTTTGCTCATGCTGCTAGTTACTTGACCTTGGCTGCTTCCTTGAGAAGCCCGGTCTGGATTCGGTCCTGCTCATCGATGTCGGCAAGGCTGACGCCCTTGGTTTCCTTCATGAAGTACACCGCCACCATCGTGACTATCGCGGCAAACACGATGTAGCCGGCGACGGGAACCCAGGATCCGTAAACCTTCAGTAGGAAGGTCGCGATGATCGGAGCCATCGAACCTGCCACGATCGAGGTGACCTGGTAACCCAGTGAGACACCCGAGTAGCGCATCCGAGTGGGGAACATTTCGGCCATAATGGCAGGCTGCCCGGCATACATCAATGCATGCACCGCCAAGCCACCGGTGATAGTCAGCAAGATAATGAAGTCATTGGATGTGTTGAATAGTGGGAAAGCGATAACTCCCCAGACGGCCATCAAGATCACTCCGGTCGCGTAGACCGGGCGGCGTCCGCGGGTATCGGTCATTCGTCCGACCAAAGGAACGATGATTGCGTGGAATATATGTGCCAGCAACATCAACCCAAGAATCTCTGAGGTGTCCATTTTCAGCTGTGTGGCCATATAGGTAATCGAGAAGGTGACGACCATGTAGTACATGATGTTCTCACCAAAACGCAGTCCCATGGCGGTGAATACGCCTCGTGGGTAACGCTTGAAGACTTCCTTGACGCCGTAACCGGCTGCCGCGTTTTCTTCCAGTTCTGCTTTGGCTTCCTGGAAGATCGGGGCATCTGAAACTCGGGTGCGGATGTAGTAGCCGACGATCACGATGACCACCGAAAGCCAGAAACCTACGCGCCAGCCCCAAGCCAAGAACGCTTCTTCACTCAGAGTTGATGAGAGCACAAGCAACACTATGGTGGCCAACAGGTTACCGATAGGCACCGCAGCCTGTGGCCAGGAGGCCCAGAATCCGCGTTCCTTATTTGGTGCGTGTTCGGCGACGAGCAACACCGCTCCACCCCATTCGCCACCGACGGCGAAGCCTTGCAGGAAGCGCAAGACGATCAGCAGGATCGGGGCCGCATAGCCAATGGCGTCGAAAGTTGGGAGGCAACCCATGAGGAAGGTGGTGGCACCGACCAGTATGATGGCGATTTGCAGCAGGTGCTTGCGACCGTATTTATCACCAAAGTGGCCGAAGACGATGCCGCCAATAGGGCGGGCGATGAAGCCGACCGCGTAAGTCAGGAAGGCTTTGATGATGTTGTCTAGCTCGTTGCCCGCGTCGGGAAAGAAGATCTTGTTAAAGACCAATGTGGCGGCGGTGGCGTAGAGGAAAAATTCGTACCATTCCACGACGGTGCCGGCCATGGAGGCGGAGACGACCCGGCGTAAGCCTTTGCGTTCGGCCTTGGTTGAGGTTTCGGATACCAATGGTTTTCCTTCCAGCGTGAGGGTCCGAACCCGGACCCACCAGTGATGACTAAGAATGAGTATGTCCTAGGTCACAGTGTGATGGTAGGTAAAAACGTCGTAAACCAGTAACCTCTTTCGCACATCGAGGGTGCACCAGCGCACAGTGTGCGTCAGGTTGTTACCGAAGAATTCGCTGTACTCCATAAAATGCTCAAACGGTTGTGCAGTGATGCAGAGTTAGAGGGCCACCCGACTATGGTCATGATTGACCAAATCAGCGAAACGGCGAGACTCACCCGCGGTGCGCAATCTTAAGCCGACATCTATTCAAGATCTTCTGAACGCAAAGAGCTGCGCAGATTGAAGGTACACCCACTACACATCGACAGATCACGCACTTTGGGAATCACCTGGTGCGTCTAAAAACGAACATTTGGATTCCGTCGAGACAATCTAAAGTGTGGACTAAGAGGCGAGCTCAGTTGAAGAGCTGTGGGCCAATGCCAACGCACATATTTGACTCAGGGCCTTCACCGGCCAGTAGTCTCGGTGTAGGAATAGGAGAACTCATGAGTGAAAAACCTGAGGTTTATGGGGTTAACGTCGATTTGCAGACTCGGTGCGCGCACTACCACCAGGACATCGACGTCATTGCGATCAAGCATTACTGCTGCGGTAAGTACTACCCATGCCACCTCTGCCATGAAGAAACTGCCGGGCATCCGGTAGTGCTTTGGCCTGTTGAGAGGTTCACAGACCCCGCAGTACTCTGCGGGGTCTGCTCCCTTCAACTAAGCGTCAACGAATACCTCAAGACGAACACTTGCCCAGCCTGTGATGCGCTATTTAATCCCGGGTGCAAGTTGCATCTTCAGCTGTATTTCGAGGTCTAAAGCAAGCCGGAGTCCGGGACGTCCAATCCGAGGAGCGCGTTCTCCACGACTTCCATCAGCGCCGGGTGAATCCAGTACTGACCGGTGGCCGCGGTATGTGCATCAATATCCAGATTCATCGCCATGATGACCGGCTGGATCAGGTTTGAAGATTCCGGGCCCATCGCGTGGGCACCGACCAGCTTGCCGGTGCGCTTGTCAGCCAACACCTTGAACAATCCGGTCTGTTCTTCCATTGCCCAACCGTAGGCAGTATCTCCGAACTTCTGCGTCTTCACCGTGAGGTTTTCCGCGCCAAGCTGTTCACGTGCTTCCTCTTCGGTGAGCCCAATGATTGCGATCTCCGGGTGAGTGAACACCGCAGCCGGTACCGCTCTGTTCGAGTTTTTACGCAAGGATTCTGGGTGTTCTAGGTTGTAGGCAACCAGGCGTGCCTCGTAGTTGGCCACATGCTTCAGCTGCGCCGCGGAGCTAATGTCACCGAGTGCGTAGAGACCGGTGACGGGTTTACCTGCGCGTAGCACCCGCTGGTATTCGTCGACTTTGAGTCGCCCGTCTTGGTGGAGGTCCAGCCCGGCTTTTTCGGCACCAATTTTGTCGGTGTTAGGGATTCGCCCAATAGCGACCAGTACCGCGTCGGCGCTCAATGTTTCATCTCCCAAAACCACATCCAGACCGGAATCTGCCTGACGAAGAGCCTTCGCCTCGGTGTGATAACGAACCGTCCAGTGAGCGGCGGCTTCCTTGTTGTAGGCGTCGGAAATTTCGGTGTCTAGCTGGCGCATCAACGCTCCGGAGCGCACCAGCTGGGTGACCTTGGTGCCGAGTCCGGAGAACATGGCGGCAAACTCGCAAGCAATGTAACCGCCACCGATAATCACCAAAGACTCTGGCAGTTTGTCCAGACGCATGACGCTATCGGAGGTGTGCACCGCGTCAAGTTCGATACCTTCGATATTGGGCATGCTGGGGCGGGAGCCGGCGGCAATGACGAGCTGTTTGGCGGAGATCGTCGTGCCATCCTGAGCGGTCAGCGTATTGTCTTGCCCTAAGGTGACGTACTGGGAGATGAGTTCGACGTTTTCTAACCGTTCGCGGTAGTCCTCACCGCCGGAGGAGATCGCGTCAATTCGGCCAAAGATTCGATCACGCATGGCTGGCCAGTCAACATTCTCTACCGACATTTTCACGCCGAGACGTGCAGCCTCCTCCACACCGCGCGCCAGATGGGCCGGGCGAACAAACATCTTCGTCGGGATACACCCAACGTTCAGGCAGGTCCCGCCGAAGGTTGAGCCTTCGGCGATAGCCACCTTCTTGTCATCCCAGTAATTGGTAATTAGCGAGTTGCCCGAACCCGAGCCAATAATAGCGAGATCTACGTTGTGCGAAGTCATGGACTCATCGTAATTCAGCGCGAGAGGCTGGACCGAGTTTTCGCCTCGAAGCGAAGCTAGGTTACTTCGCTTCGGCCGGGATATCAGATAGTTGCGGACTTTGCGGCACTACCAGGACCGGACGGCTTTGTTTGTGGCTCAGCGCGACCGCGATTGACCCGTCCATGAGCTCTTCCATGCGGCTACGTATCCCCGGTCGCCGGGTGCCAATGGCGATTAGCTGGGCGTCGAGCTGCTCGGCAACACGAGCCAATGCCTTGGCAGGATCTCCAGCGACGCTGCGAGCTTCCCAGCGCACGTTGTGGCCTTCGAAGGACGCGGTGAGTTGTGCAGCCAGATCTGGAGAGAAATCCTGTGGGATCTGTTCTTCGCCGTCGAAAGTGGTGTCGGCGATGATTTCTCCGGTGGGTAGCCGCTCGGTGACAAAACGTCCGGAATCTACGTAGATGCACATGATTTTTGTGTCAGTAGGCGCAGCCAGTCCAATGACGGCTTCCAGCACCGAAGGCGACTGTCCAGGCTCAACACCAACGAGAAAAATACGCTCGGTCATCTGTACTCCCACTGATCAGGCCGAGTTGATCTTCGGCTTCACTCACGACTTACTTTCGCCGTTAAACCCATTATGACAGGGAGTTTCTGCGTTGTCTGCAACATTCTAGAAACGTCTTGAGCTCCCTTACTGGCCTAGGCTAAACCGGCTGGAAGGCACGCTGTTGGGGTCCCGCAAGTTATCCGGAACCCAAACATGCTCGCGCTCGAAGTTAGCCGTGATGATGCCGCGAGTGTGAATGCTTGTGCTGATACCGGTCGTGATGCGCCAATTTTTTCAGGTTAATGTGGCGCTTGACCGCTGGGTAGTACCCGTTGAGATAACCGGTGGTGGTTGGGTGCAAGTTGAACGGGTCTTCAAGGTTAGCCAGATTAAAACTGATCCAGGATTGGGTGGCACCCACCCCATGGTTCATAAACGCTCCGGTCACCGAAACGAAGGAGCTATCCGTGCCTTTGGTGGCAGCCTTGATAGTTCGATTAAGCGTGTCCCCTAACTTATTCAGTGCCCGTGCGTTCTTGGCCGTGATCAATGGCTGGTCGCCGTGAGAACTGGTGAACAACCGCGGATAGCCCAGCACGAGGATCTTTGCGCCGGTGGCCGCATCGATCTGTTTGAGTGTGGATCGCACATCCGCACGCAGTGCCGGCATGGACGCGTAGCCGAGTTTCAGCATCCCCTGGCATTTCTCTGCGGTGCTCCCACTGGCACAGGCTGCGACGGTTTCACCCCACTGCAAATTATTTCCACCCAAGGTGAGGGTAACCAGATCTGCTTCCGCCAGTTGTGGAGCTACCCCGGCCGCGACCTGAGCAATCTGTGCAGTGTTAAAGCCTGTGCAGGCCGCATCGGCGGTGAGTTTGACGCCAGGTAACTGATCGATATTGGTTACGTGTGACGGGCCGGTGGTTTGCAGACAACCGTCGAAGGGACCGGGCTTAATAGATCCCGAGCCAAAGCCGGCAGAATACGAATCACCCAAATTTACGTAGTTGATCACCACGGTACTATTGCTTCGCGTGGTTGGTGCAAGTGCCGTGGCCGGTGCCATGCCTGCCAACAGAAGGCCGGCACTGGCGATGCCGGCGGTGATAAGCGTCAATAATCTGGACTTCTTGATGCCGTTCATTGGATTGTCCCCTGTTTACAGCGTGCGCTGTGTCTGGAACACCGCGCAAATTGCCCGTACTGCCGGGCCACCATCATAGGATTACGACTTTGACGGCAAATTCCCGAAGCCCTTGATCCCCACGATCTAGGGCTACCACCGGGCAAAATACGGCACCGGATGACGCACACGCAACCAGGTTGAGCCCTGTGTCTACGTTTGCCATATTCTACGCCGAACATTCATGCCGGTGAAGGTCAATGCCGAGTTCTATGTATGCGACAAATATTGGTCAAGCTAAAGTGTCGGTGCACTGGTTTATGCTGTTTATCAGGTTCAAGAGCCGTAGTCCTAAGTACCTGGCTGACTACGCGGCAACCCTCCTCCATCAGTGGGGTGCCCCAGGGGAAGAACCGGTCCGCGGTGAACATCCGAGGACAAGTTGATGAAAGGAACCACCATGTCTCATTCCGAGCTAATTGACGCGTATGGGTTGCCACAAACCGAGCTGGCAGCCAAAAATTCTAGGCTGGCCTGGGAACGCCGGTGGACCGCGGTGCTACTAGAGCACAACTACACTCCGGCGGGGCTCTACGATAATAAGTTTTCCCAGTTTATGGGCTTGAACAGTGTCAGTCGCGGACTGCTTCACGGGACCTCTGCATTGCGTCCTGAGCTCTGGCGCGACTATGCGCAGCGGTGGGAAAAAGTTGGGATGAACCCCGAATTATTTGCCTTGATTCTTTCGCTGCTACCGGACGCAGTGGACACCGCCTTGCGAGCTGCGTCGGATCTGACCGCTGAGTTCGCGCTGCATGACCGGTTGCGCACTCTAAATATCGATGGCGGGCTGTGGGGTTGTGACAGCCAACAGCTGATCCCCGAACAGTGGGCCGACTTTCCATATCTGGTTCAGAAGGTCGGTCCAACCCGAGCCTTGAGGTGTTTCCTCAGCGCCGGCCGCGACCAGTAATCACGCGGCCAGTAACAACTAAGTAGGGCGTTAACCCCAACACTTGATGCCCGGCACTTGGCGCCGGGCATCAAATTTTGAACAGTATTTAGCGCAGCACCACGGTGCGGTTGCCCCAGAGGAACACCCGTCCCTCACAGTGCCACTTCACCGCATTGGACAGCGCCTTGGCCTCGGTATCGCGCCCGGCGATCACCAAGTCCTCGGCGGTGTAAGTGTGGTCCACCTCTTGGACCTGCTGGGCGATAATCGGCCCCTCATCGAGCTCTGCGTTCACATAGTGCGCCGTAGCTCCCACGGTCTTCACCCCGCGGTCCCAGGCCTGGTGGTACGGCTTGGCTCCTTTAAAGGAAGGCAGGAAGGAGTGGTGGATATTAATGGTGCGTCCCGAAAGCTTGGTGGATAGCTTATCGGAGAAGATCTGCATATAGCGCGCGAGCACCACCAGTTCGGTGCCGGTCCTCTCGATGATCTCTTCCAGCTTCGCTTCGGCGGCAGGCTTGGTGTCCTTGGTGACCGGGATGTGGTGGAAGGGGACCTTGTGCCATTCCACCAGCGAACGGTGATCAGGGTGGTTAGAGACCACACCAACAATGTCGATAGGCAGCGAGCCGGTGTGCGCACGGTGCAACAGGTCGTTGAGGCAGTGCTCAAATTTAGAGACCATGATGAGCACTTTGGTGCGTTGTCCGCGCTCACGAAGCTGCCAATCCATCTGGCGCTCGGCGGCGATTGGCGCAAATTCTTCGCGCATCTTTTCCAGCAGGCCAGGGACGTCATCCCCGGAGAAGTCCACACGCATGAAGAGGCGTTGGGAGGACATATCGTCATACTGTTTCAGTTCAACGATGGTGCGTTCGTGTTCTACTAAAAAGCCGGTGACATCGTGTGCGATGCCCATGCCCTCGGGGCACTGCAACGTCAGTATGTGTCGGATCTGGTCGCCCATCAAGGTCCTTCCGTGGTTCGTCTTTGAAACCTAGTGCAGGCAACTATTGGGTCGGTCCAGTTTGGACCGACCCAACGGTTGCAGCCATTCTCCCAAGCGAACTTGGTAGGTGGTGATCGTTCTGTGGCTAGATTACCGGTTCCGAAGCAAACTCGTTCATTGCGTCGACCAACCAATGCACCACATGCTCGGTGAATGAGGCGCGTGGCATCAGGTACCAACCATTTTCGGTGGTGCGCCAGAGCAGGATGGGCACGTTAGCCAGCGTGGTGGTGATCGCCTGGTTGACCGCAAAACTGCGTGGGTGTAGGTCTGCCGGGCAGCTCTTGCGAAGCACCAAGGATGCTGCCTGACCGGTGAGCTCGAGCACCGTACGGTTTGCCGACAGGTCGGTGACTTGGCCTTCATGCTCAGCCAAGGCAGCTTCCAAGGTGGGGCTCAGATCTTCACCGGCGGCGTTGAAGACCGAAAATTCGTCCGGCCCCAACCAGAGCACCGCGGTGCCTGACACGTCTCCGGACACTTGACCGACCTGTTGCGGCAAGCCCACACCGGTAGCCTGTGCCAGAGCTTGATGGCCGGCGCTCCCCGGAACCGCACGCAGCGAGATCTGGGTGGAGAAAGCAATCTCGCGTAATGCGACGGCGCGTTGCCCGGTGACGGTGGCCGCGGCCATGAGCTGATCGAGGTGCGCTGCCGGTGAGCGGCGTAGCTCGGTGGTTGATTCGATAACACTGTGCTTAGCCATCTCGGCGGCTGCCTTCCGGATCGTAGAGGACGGTTTCTGAAACCACCACGTCGACCAGCTGGCCGCCGTATGGGGTTTTGAGCACTTCGCCGATGCGATTGCGCCCGTTCTTGATTAGCGCCAGGCCAAAGGTGCGGCCCAGTGCCGGGGAGTTGTAGGAGCTGGTGACCCAGCCTTCCATTGGGGTGATCCCGTTTTCGCTCAGCGCTTGCGCGGAAACCAGGGCCGCACCTTCTGGCAAGCGCAAGGACTTGTCTACCGGCAACACGGAGACCAGCTGCTTGCGGTCCTCGCGCTGATTGTCCTGGCGGCTGAAGGAACGATTCCCAATGAAGTCCTTGAGCTTGGAAACAACCCATTCCATGCCGGCATCCTGCGGGGTCACCGTGCCGTCGGTGTCCTGGCCGACGATGATGAATCCCTTCTCGGCACGCAGCACGTGCATGGTTTCGGTGCCGTACGGGGTGATGTTGAATTCCTGGCCGGCGGCGTATACCGCTTCCCAGGTGCGCAATCCGTACCAGCTTGGCACCGCGATTTCGAAGGCCAGCTCACCGGAGAAGGAAATCCGACTGATCCGGGCCGGGGTGCCGTTCTCCAAGGTGGTGTCCACAAAGGCCATGAATTTGAAGGCCTCGTTGGAAACATCCAGGTGCGGTGCAAGCTTGGCGATCACCTTACGGGAGTTCGGACCAACCACCGCGACGGTGGCCAGCTGCTCGGTAACCGAGGTGAAGACGACATCCAGCTCAGGCCATTCAGTCTGCGCCCATTCTTCCATCCAGTCCAGCACATCTGCGGCGCCACCGGTGGTGGTGTGCATCAAGAAACGGTCCTCGGCCAGTCGCAGGGTCACCCCGTCATCGAAGATCATGCCGTCGGCCTTGCACATGACGCCGTAGCGGCCCATGCCAACTTTTAGCTTGGTGTAGCCGTTGGTGTAGATGCGGTTGAGGAATTCTGCTGCGTCCGTGCCACGGATCTCAATTTTGCCCAACGTACTGGCGTCGAGCATGCCCACCGATTCGCGCACCGCGGCGCATTCACGGTACACCGCTTCGTCCATGGTTTCACCCGCCTGTGGGTAGTACCAGGGGCGCTTCCACTGACCAACATCCTCAAATTCGGCGCCATGGGCCAAATGCCAGGAGTGCATCGCGGTGATGCGAGCCGGATCCAGCAGTTGACCACGGTTACGCCCAGCCAGCGCCACGAAGGACACCGGAGTATATGGGGCCCGGAAGGTGGTGGTGCCGATTTCTGCAGGGTTTTCAATACCGAGAACCGCGGCGATCACGCCAATCGCTGCCACTCCTGAAGTTTTACCCTGGTCGTTGGCGGTGGAGATCGAGGTGTAACGCTTCACGTGTTCTACCGAGCGCATGCCAGCCCCGGTGGAACGCAACACGTCGGCGACAGTTTGATCGCGTTGTAGGTCCACGAAGTGGTTCTTGTAGTGCACTGCGTCTTCGCCGAAGCGTGAGGCAATCAGCCACACCGGGCGGGTTTCACCCAGCGGCTCCTCAACAGCCTCGGGAATACGGGCGGTGGTTTCATACCCGGTTTTACTAGCAGCAGCGGCGCCAGCGGCGGCACCGGTTGATAGAGCGCCCGCGGTGTCAAAACGTCCGATAAGCGAACCGGCGAGGTGCTGATTGGCCACGGCGGCATCGGGCAGGAAGGCCTGCACGGTGGTGTCCCACACCAGTTTGCCCTGGCGCTGGGAGTGCAGGTGCACCACCGGGTTGAAGCCGCCGGAGATGGCTAGGGTATCGGCCTCGATGCGCTGCGCTTCACCGATGCTGTTCTGTGCATCCAAGGTGGCGACCCAGGCGGCGCAAAGTTCGCCGTTGGCACCGGACTCGGTGTCGACAACCACCGATCCGGTGATCACTCGTACCCCAGCGCCTACGGCCTCTGTGGCGGCAACCGATGCGTTTTCACGGGCGTCGATGACCGCAACCACCGAACCGCTGGATGCCAGCTCGGCCACCAGCGGGTAGACCGAATCATTGGTGGTGGCCACCAAGATCTGCTGACCTACCCGGACGCCGTAGCGGTTCAGGTAGGAACGCACCGAACCGGCGAGCATGATGCCCGGGCGGTCGTTGTTTTCGAAGACCAACGGACGTTCGTGCGCACCGGTGGCCAACACGACCTGGCCAGCACGGATATGCCAGATGCGTTCGCGAGAGACACCATCCTCCGGCGCCGCATCGAGGTGCGCGGTACGGCGTTGCACGGCCATTACGTAGTTCGCGTCGTAGCTACCCAGCACGGTGGTGTGCTGCAAGTGGGTGGTCTCTTCGGCCGCGGCTAGTTCTGCGGTGGTCTGCGCAACCCAGTCCCGAGCATCCATTCCGTCAATCTGTTCGCCGGCCGAATCAAGCAGGCGGCCGCCGGCTTCGGGACGCTCGTCGAGCAGCATCACGCGGGCTCCGCTGCGGGATGCTTCGCGCGCTGCGGCCAGGCCTGCCGGGCCTGAGCCGACAACCAGCACGTCGGTATGCACATGCACGTGGTCGTAGTAGGCCTCGTCCTTGGCCGGATCCATGGTGCCCAAGCCCGACAGCGTGCGGGCGCTGAGGCCATTGACCGTGGTGACCACGGGAGCTGCCAGCATCGATTCGCCGACGTCCTTGGTGTGGCGGGCAAAGACGTGGACCAGCGCGTTTGGCTCTTCGACTCCGGCCGCGAAGATGCCACGCGGGCGCTTGAGGTAGAGCGAGTCGCCCACGCGGCGGATGCCGGAGGCGAGCATGGCGCTAGCGAGGCTGTCGCCACGCAGTGCGGCCAGTGGCTTTTCATTGAGGGTGACGTCGAGTTTTTCCTCGAAGTTCACTCGGGCGCCGGGAGCCTGCGCGGCGTCCAAGCGGTATGAACCAGTGTTGCTCATCGGGTGCCTCCATCGGTGCTCTGTAGTGCCGGGCGTTCTTCGCCGGCTCGGTAAATGGCTTTGAATTCATAGGTGACGGTGTCACGCAGGGCGTTGAACCACTTGCGGCAACCCATTGCGTGAACCCAACGTTCGGCGTTGATGCCCTTAGGATTCTTGCGGTAGAACAGGAACTGAGCCCATTGCTTATCGCTCAGCGCATGTGGATCCGCCGGATAAGCGACGTGCGCCTGTCCCCCGAATTTAAATTCTGTTTCATTGCGTGGCCCGCAGTTCGGGCAGTCAATCAGCATCATGAGTTCGTTCCCCTATTCTTAGTGGGCCACGGCTGCTGCGCCGTGTTCGTCGATGAGGTGGCCGGTTTCGAAGCGTTCCAGCGCGAACGGTGCGTTCAGCTTGTGCGGCTCGTCGTTGGCGATGGTGTGGGCGAAGGTCCAGCCTGCGCCCGGGGTGCCCTTGAATCCGCCGGTCCCCCATCCGCAGTTGACGTAGAGGTTCTCTACCGGGGTCTTGGAAATAATCGGCGAAGCATCCATGGTGGTGTCCACGATGCCGCCCCAGGTGCGCAGCACGTGGGCTCGGGCGAAGATCGGGAAGAGCTCCACGGCCGCTGCCATCTGCTCTTCGATGACGTGGAAGGCGCCGCGCTGGCCGTAGCCGTTGTAGGAGTCGATGCCTGCACCCATCACCAGTTCTCCCTTATGTGCTTGGGAAACGTAGACGTGAATGTGGTTGGACATGACCACCGTGGGGTGGACCGGTTCAAAGAGCTCCGAGACCAGTGCCTGCAGCGGGTGGGACTGGATCGGAAGATCCACCCCGGCCATTTCTGCCACGACCGAGGAGTGGCCTGCACTGGCCAGGGCGACCTTGCCGGCCAGGATGGTGCCACGGTTGGTTTTTACCCCGGTGACCTTGTTGCCGTCCTTGATAATTCCAGTGACTTCGCAGTTCTGGATGAGGTCTACGCCCATCTCGTTGCATTTGCGGGCGAAAGCCCAGGCGACGTGGTCGTGTTTGGCGATACCGGCACGTGGTTGCCAGGTGGCGCCCATGACCGGGTAGCGGATGTCATCGCTGGTGTTGATGATCGGGCAGGCCTCTTTGACCTGATCTGGGGTCAACCATTCGGCGTCGACACCGTTGAGCTGGTTTGCTTCAACGCGGCGCACCGATTCGCGGACGTCGCCGAGGGTGTGAGCCAGGTTCAATACTCCGCGCTGGGAGAAGAGGAAATCGTACTCCAGCTCTTCGGGCAGCTGCTCCCAGAGCTTCAAGGAGTGCTCGTATATACCAGCAGATTCGTCCCACAGGTAGTTCGAACGAATGATGGTGGTGTTGCGGGCCATGTTGCCGCCGGCCAGCCAGCCTTTTTCCAGCACCGCAATGTTGGTCATGCCGTGGTTCTTGGCCAGGTAGTACGCGGTGGCCAGTCCATGTCCGCCGCCGCCGACAATCACAGCGTCATAGGATTTTTTCGGGTCCGGATTGTTCCAGAGGAATTCTGGGTGTTCAGGTAGCAAGTCAGCCATGATTATTCTCCGATCTTCGGCAGATTTGGGTAGAGCGGGTGAGCGTCAGCCAGAGCGGTGACGCGGGACTTGAGCTCTGGCAAGACAGCAGTATTGCCATCAGCGCCAGCAATCAAGGTCTGCGCAATAATCTCCGCAACCTCAACAAACGCAGCCTCAGAAAAACCACGAGTCGCCAACGCCGGAGTACCAATACGCAAGCCCGAGGTCACCATCGGCGGACGCGGATCAAACGGAACCGAATTACGATTCACCGTAATCTCCACCTGCGCCAAAAGATCCTCACCCTGCTGACCGTCCAGCTCACTGTCACGCAAATCGACAAGCACCAAGTGAACATCCGTACCACCGGTCAACACGCTGATCCCCTTGGCAACCACGTCCTCCTGAGTCAGACGCTCAGCCAAAATGCGTGCACCAGCCAAGGTACGCTCCTGGCGCTCCCTGAACTCCGGCGAAGCAGCAATCTTGAACGCCACCGCCTTACCAGCAATCACATGCTCCAACGGACCACCCTGCTGACCAGGGAACACCGCCGAATTCAACTTCTTCGCAATATCCGCATCATTCGACAAAATAATGCCACCACGAGGACCAGCAAGAGTCTTATGCGTCGTGGACGTCACCACATGCGCGTGCGGAACCGGCGAAGGATGCAAACCGGCTGCCACAAGGCCAGCAAAATGAGCCATATCAACAAACAAGTACGCGCCAACCTTGTCAGCAATCTCGCGGAACCGCGCAAAATCCAACTGGCGCGGGTACGCAGACCAGCCAGCAACAATCATCTTCGGCTGGTTTTCAATGGCAAGGCGCTCCACCTCATCCATATCCACCTCGTAAGTCTGCTCATCGACACCATAAGGAACGATGTTGAACAAACGACCCGAGAAGTTGATCTTCATCCCGTGGGTCAAGTGGCCACCGTGGTTCAGATTCAAACCCATCACGGTATCGCCCGGACGCACCAACGCGTGGTACACCGACGCATTAGCCTGCGCACCCGAATGCGGCTGCACATTAGCGAACTTCGCACCGAACAGTGACTTCACACGTTCGATAGCCAACGTCTCAACAACGTCAACTTCCTCGCACCCACCGTAGTAGCGCTTCCCCGGGTAGCCCTCAGCGTACTTATTGGTCAGCACCGAACCCTGAGCCTGCATCACTGCCTGCGCCGTATGGTTCTCCGAAGCGATCATTTCCAAACCACGCTGCTGACGAGCCAACTCGGCATCGATACGCTGCGCAATCTCAGGGTCCAAGGTTCCCAGGTCCTCGGTCAGCGATGTCGCTGCAAGGGAGGTAGCTAAAGTCATTACCCATTCCTAAATGTATGAATTGCCGACAACTGATATATCAATCTGCCTCTCACTGTATGATGGAAGTCACAGCCCGGTCAATGACTTAGTCGAAATTACTTCGGCAGGTAACATTCAGACAGAACAAGACAAAGGCAACGGACACGCAATGACCACGACAGCACAGCTCGTCAGCAGTAGTGAATCCCTGGCTGAACGCGCCTATCTCGTCCTTCGGGATCGGCTGATCATGATGGACATCGCCCCTGGCGACCCCATCAACGAGGGGCAGCTAGTTGAAGAACTAGGCATCGGACGCACGCCGCTTCGCGAGGCGCTCAAGCGCCTGGAAGTAGATCACCTGGTGCAGTCCTACCCGCGGCGCGGCACCTTTGCGACCCGGGTGGACATCACCGAACTGGCCGCCATCACCGAAGTCCGCAAGGCGCTGGAGCCACTAGCTGCGCAGAAAGCCGCGAATCTTCGCGGCGGAACCGCTCGCAGCCAAATGCAAGCAACAGCCCAAGCCGTTGGATCACTGGGTTCGCACACCGCGCGCCGAGAACTTATGGAAAACGATTTGGAAGTGCACCGGCTCATCTACCGCGCGGCCGGCAACCACCATCTGGAAGAGACGCTGATCCGCCTGGATAATCTCGCTACGCGAATTTGGTGCATGGCACTAGATCGTTTGCCGACAGTAGAAGAGCACATTTCAGAACACGCCAGCTTGCTTCAGGTAATCCTGGACGGGGATACACCTGCCGCGAAAGAGCTAGCGCTGGAGCACATCGTGCATTTTGAAGAGTCGGTGCGCGCGGTTCTCTAAAGAGCGAATTTCCAACTCCCCAAGAGACCCACCTCTTTTCAGGTGGGTCTCTTGCTATTTGCGACCCCCCGCCTCGGCGCACGCTGGGAGAAGCACTTATTCCCGCTGCGCAGCCATGCCATTTCAGCGGGCCTGAGTCTTTCTTGGGCAAAAGCTTGACTGTGACCGATGCCACTGTCATGATTCATTGCAACAGTGTTGCAGGTAACGCAACCATCACTCCGGAACAAGACCACACACGCCTCGCTGGCACTATCTGTGCTCCACGGGCCTAGGAGATCTCAATGCATTCAGTATTCATCGACGAAATTGATGCCCAAACTTACGCCGAGCACGTGGCCCGAGCCGGATCGACAATTATCATCCCTGCGGGAGCCACCGAACAACACGGTCCCCACATGCCACTAGGCGTCGACGCGATGCTTTCACGGTCTATTGCCGGCGCTGTCGCCGAGAAGACCGGCGCACTTGTCGCGCCGGCACTGAGTTACGGATACAAATCTCAGCCGCGTTCCGGTGGTGGAAACCATCGCATTGGAACCACCAGCCTCGGCGGAAATTCGCTCAGCCAAATGGTTGATGATGTGGTCGCCTCATTCATCGCCCAGGGCTTCGAGAACGTTGTCATCCTTAACGGCCACTTCGAAAACTACCAATTCATCTACGAGGGCCTAGACAATGCAGTCGCTCGAAGCAGGGCCTCCGGCTCCTCAGCTCGCGCAATCCTTCTTTCCTATTGGGACTTCGTTGATGAGGACACCCTTTCCAAGGTTTTCCCCGACGGGTTCCTCGGATGGGATATAGAGCACGGCGGAATTCTAGAAACTTCGCTCATGCTGTTACTGCATCCAACGTTGGTCAACATGGATCGAGTCATCGATCATCCCCCTGCACAACTAACCACCTACGATGTCTTCCCCGAAGATCCCTCGCGTACCCCACCCAGTGGCTGCCTCTCATCTGCTAAAGGTGCCACCGCCGAACGTGGTGAATTGCTTTTCACGACGGTGACCACGCAGGTTGCCGATGCGCTTAAGAGCGAATTGTTGCTTGGCGATATCACCTTGGAGGTGAACTAACATGTCATTGGACAAAGCAACTCCCCAGGGCGTCGATAACGAAAAATCCCAGGAAGAGCCGGTAGAGCTTCCACGTTTCATGGGACGGCATATTCCGCCGATAGATCGTTTACTGATCCGGGTTATTCCACCGGTACTCATCGTTGCCGTCATGATCTGGGTACTTGGTAACCCAGAGGCTGCTTCCGCCACAATCTCGAAGATGCGCACTTTTGTGACCGGTAAATTTACCTGGCTATTCGTCCTCTACTCGGTATTTACGGTCGGCGTATGCGTCTGGTTATCCGTCAGTCGCGTAGGCAAGATTCGCCTTGGTGGCCCCAAAGCAAAACCGCAGCACAGCAAATTCGCCTGGTATTCAATGCTCTTCGCCTGCGGACAGGGCATTGGACTGATCTTCTGGTCAGTTGCCGAACCAATCATGTTGCGCGATGAAAATCCCGTCATCCCCGCGGGAGCCAACGGTGGCGGAGAAGAAGGTGCCATCGTCTGGACCTACTTCCACTGGGGCCTGACCGCCTGGGCGATGTACTGTGCGGTGGCCGTATGCTTGGCCTACTCACACCACAACCTGGGCAAAACCCTGACTTTCCGCGAGGCCACCGTCGACATCCTTCCGCGCTGGTCCCGCCGCGGCGCCGGTGTCGTGGTCGAGCTGCTGGCGATTATCGCCACGGTACTTGGCTTGGCAACATCCTTCGGCTTTGCGGCCATGCAATTCTCTTCGGGGATATCTTCCTTTACCGGTGCGAGCGCTAGCCCGATGATGTGGTTCATGGTCATCTTGATCTTCGCCGGCATCACCTCCATCTCGGCCATCGTTGGCATCAATAAAGGCATGGCGAGAATTAGCGGGCTGAACTCAATTTTGAGTATTGTCTTGCTCGCCGCCGTGCTGATCTTCGGACCGTCGCTGTACATCATCTCGAATATGTCGCAGACCTTCGGAAGCTTCTTCACGAACTTTGCCAGCATGAGCTTGTGGACCGATTCGGGCCTGGCAGCCACCACCATAGACAGCTGGCAAGATAGCTGGAATGGCTGGTGGACGGTATTTATCTGGTGCTGGGTCATCGCCTTCTCACCATTCGTTGCCGGCTTCATCGCCCGAATTTCGCGCGGCCGCACCATCCGCGAATTCGTCTTGGGCGTCACGATCATCCCTTCTTTGATCGTCATGGTTTGGGTAGCCATCATTGGCTCAGCGGCCATCTACTACGATGACCAGTCCAACCGCTCAATTAGTGATTCGGTCGCCGCGGATACTTCCTCAGGATTATTCGCCATGCTCGATTCGGTACCGGTTATCGGCACCATCTTGTTAGTGATTGCCACAATCCTGGTTGCCACCTATTACGTCACCTCGCTGGACTCTGGAATTTATGCACTGAGCGAGTTCGTCTCCGCACCAGGTAAATCAGGTCCTGTCTTCCGCGTAGTCCTGGTACTTTCCGTAGCGACGGTGACCACCGTGTTGCTGACTATGGGAGGAACTGCCGTAGTCGATACCGTGCAAACCGGAACGATCATCGGTGCGTTCCCATTCTCCTTCGTGATCATTTTGATGATCATCAACTTGATCCGCCGGCTACTTAAACGCGACAAGGCGATCAGGCAACTAGAGAAGGACATCAACAATCCAGATCCATCCCTGGTCTTTGTCCCGGATCCCGATGGTGAGGGGGCAATCCGCAAGACGGATCAGCATCCCGAGGCACAGTCCTAGCACTTCGACACCCCAATAAATGAAGGCCGTGGCGCTTGAAAAACCGAGCTCCACGGCCTTTGTCGACTTAGTTCATTTTGAACTCGCAGCAATATTTCACTAATTCGACCTCACCGCTTGACAGTGAGCTAAGACACACATAATCTATTTGCAACGGCGTTGCATTCAGCGCAACACGTATATTCTTCTCCGGCGATTCCCATGAATCCTCGCAATCCTTCTGATTGGGCCGGCTTCCCTTGACACTTCATTTACTCCAAGGAGCCAACACCATGACCGCCTCAAACATCGCCACGAATGTTTCCGAACTGGCACGCCTGAAGACCCTGCACAACGGCGTGAAGCAGCAGCTCACTTTCTCGGACGCAGAGTTCGAACGCCGCTTGACCGGCCTGCGTCAGATCATGGCAGCAAAGTCCCTAGACGCTGTCATCCTGACCAGCTACCACGGCATCAAGTACTACTCGGATTTCCTGTACACCACCTTTGGCCGTAACTACGCACTGGTAGTCACCCAGTCCAACTCCACCACCGTCACCGCGAACATCGATGCTGGCATGCCATGGCGCACCAGCTACGGCGAGAACATCGTGTACACCGACTGGAAGCGCGACAACTTCTTCTACGGTCTGCAGGAAGCACTGAAGCGCGACGGAGTGAAGGCCTCGCGCATCGGTGTGGAAGATGACTTCCTGCCAGGGCTTACCCGCCAGCAGATCCAGGCAACCTTTGACGGCGCCACCTTGGTGGATGTCTCGCAGGACGCCATGCGCCAGCGCATGATCAAGTCGGCCGAGGAAATCGAGGTCATCAAGCACGGTGCGCGCATCGGTGACCTCGGCGGCGAGGCCATCAAGGCTGCGATCCGCGAGGGCATCAGCGAATACGAGGTCGCGTTGATCGGCACCGAGGCTATGGTGCACGAGATTGCGAAGACCTTCCCGCACCGCGAAGTGCGCGATACCTGGGTCTGGTTCCAGTCCGGCATCAACACCGACGGCGCCCACAACTGGGCCACCACCCGCAAGCTTGAGCGCGGGGACATCCTCTCGCTGAACTGCTTCCCGATGACTTCGGGCTACTACACCGCGCTGGAGCGCACCTTGTTCCTTGGAGAACCAGATGCCCGCAGCTTGGAACTGTGGAACGTCAACGTCGAGGTCCACAAGCGTGGTTTGGAACTGATCAAGCCAGGTGCAGTCTGCAAGGACATCGCCGCAGAGCTGAACGAAATCTTCATCGGCCACAACCTGCTGCCTAACCGCACCTTCGGCTACGGACACTCCTTCGGCGTGCTCTCGCACTACTACGGACGCGAAGCCGGTCTTGAACTGCGCGAGGACATCGACACCGTGCTGGAGCCGGGCATGGTCGTCTCGATGGAACCAATGATCACCGTCGCCGACGGCGAGCCAGGTGCCGGCGGTTACCGCGAGCACGACATCCTGGTCATCGGCGAAGACGGTGGAGTCGAGAACATCACCAAGTTCGGCTTCGGACCGGAAAACAACATCATCGACGCCTAACCGCGTGAGGTAGCCATGGGGTGGGTCTTATAGCACTTGACCCACCCCATGGGCATTCTTTCTATAGTCTTGCAGCAAGCACGGGCGCTGCTCCAAAGTCCTGACGCCAGATGTTTGGACACTCCGTATTTCTTCCGCGGCAACGTAGCCAAGAGCCCGAGCCGCTTCCCTGACCGAGGCGATTTCTGATGACCCAGCACAATGAAGTGACATCATCGACAACACCGGCCGCGCTGAATGACAGTGCGCCAGCAGCAGACACCATAGATCCCCAAATCCGACGCAAGGTCGTTGCGGCCAGCTTCATCGGAAACTTTGTGGAATGGTTCGACTACGCAGCCTACGGTTATCTGGCCGTCACCATCGCTGCAGTGTTCTTCCCCGAGTCGGCCCCTCAAACAGCTTTGCTGCTGACTTTTGGTCTGTTCGCTATTTCCTTCTTGGTCCGCCCACTGGGCGGATTCGTCTGGGGCCACATCGGCGACCGTATTGGACGACGCGAAGCACTTAGCTGGTCAATCCTGCTGATGTCCGGCGCGACCTTCGCCATTGCCCTGCTGCCTGGATATCTGACCATAGGTATTGCCGCTCCCCTGCTGCTGCTTGCGCTGCGGTTGGTCCAAGGATTCTCGGCATCTGGCGAATACGCCGGAGCTTCCGCTTTCCTCGTCGAATATGCTCCAGCCAATCGCCGCGGACTCTACGCCGCGGTTGTCCCCGCCAGTACTGCGGCTGGGTTGCTCCTTGGATCGCTCATGGCCGCTTTGCTCACCGGGCTTCTGGATCCGGAACAGATGCAGAGCTGGGGGTGGCGTATCCCGTTCCTGCTGGCTGCACCTATGGGCCTGATTGGCCGTTACATCCGAACCAAGCTAGAAGATTCGCCGGTATTCCTCGAACTTTCCAAGGATGAGAGCGCATCAAAGACGCCCGTTTCTTCACTTTTCCGCAACCATTGGAAACAGCTTCTCCTCGCAGCTGGCGCAGTCCTTCTCAATGCGGTTGGGTTCTATGTCATTCTCAGCTACATGCCCACTTATCTTTCCCAAGAGCTGGGCCTGGCCAGCTCATTGGCGTATCTCGCCACGACGGTAGCGCTGGCAACATATATCGGATTCATCTTCATCACCGGAATGCTCTCTGACCGTTTTGGCAGACGCCGTGTACTGATGACTGCATCGGTTCTCTTCATCCTGTTTACGGTTCCGGCATTCATGTTGCTCGAAACGGGAAGCTTCGCGATGATCCTGCTCGTGCAAGTTCTCCTGGGAGCGATGCTCACGCTCAATGACGGGACTCTGCCAAGCTTCCTTGCAGAGATGTTCCCCACCCGTGTCCGGTACTCGGGATTTGCGGTCTCTTTCAATCTATCCAATGCACTGTTTGGCGGTACCGCTCCGTTTGTCGCAACGTTGCTCATCGCTTCTTCCGGCAGCGTGCTCGCGCCGGGCTGGTACTTGATGGGCGCAGCTATCGTGTCACTCGTTGCCGTTGCGCTCTCCGTCGAAACCAGTAAGAAGCCGCTGACCTAGAAATTCTTGCGACTAGGATAAACAGGAACGCCACCGGTCAGTAAAGAGGGAAATAATGACTGCATCACAAGACACCGAAGACGACATGCCACGCGGGGAACAAGAGCGAACCGCCGATAATCGCGGCGCTTCGGTCATCGTTAATGTCATCGATGTGTTGCGGTGCTTCACCGTCGAGCGACAACTAGTAGGTGTCACCGAAATCGCGGCCGAAGTGGGACTGCACAAATCCAGCGTGTCTCGGATTCTTGCCACCTTGGTGCAAGAACGGGTGGTGGAGCGTGATGAGCCGACACGTAAGTTCCGACTTGGGCTCGGCTTGATCGCTATTGCCGGACCGCTTCTAGCCAATCTGAATGTGCGTCAAGCCGCTTACCCACCGCTGAAATATTTGGCCGAGAAAACCCAGGAGACCGCGGTACTCAACATTTGGGACGGCAATGAATCCGTCTCGGTAGAACAGATCCCTTCTCCTCGACCGGTCAAACACACCTCTGCGATGGGAAGTCGGTACGACACCGGGGTAAGCGCCACAGTCCAATTATTCTTAGCCTACGAATCCCCCGAGCGTACGCGCGAGCTAATCGCGTCGGGAAATATTCAACTGCCCGAGCAACTCGGCGCTGAGCAATTCCTCGAACGCATCAGTGTGGCCCGTACTCAGGGCTACGCGGTGAACTACGGCGAAACTTCTACCGAAGAGGTCGGCGTCGCGGCTCCGGTCTTTGATCATCGCGGAGACTTGGTGGCCTGCGTGCTTATCGCCGCTCCGTTCTATCGAATCACTCCTAAGATTCTTGAGGAACTCATCGACTCGTGTGTAAAAACCGCACAGAAAATTTCCTTGCGTATGGGCTACGCACATCAGCCTGCCTAGCGCCTGCCAAACCGGGAGAACAGCAATGCTTGAGAAACGTGATGCCCACGGCTTCACCTACCGCTTACACGAGGGTAGCCAAATGGTGATGCACCATCATTTTGCTGGCCAGACCGGGATGCCAGTTGCAATTCAAACGTGGGTCATCCCGCCCGGTGGTTTTGAAGGTTCGCACCAACACGGCGAAGACGCACAGTTGGTCGAGTTTTATCAGGTTCTGGAAGGTACCGGACGCATGCACGTTGGCACACAGACCTACGAGGTAGGTCCTGGAGATTCGGTGCTCGCTGGCCCCCAAGACGTACATGAACTGATAAATACCGGCAGCACCGAGCTTCGGGTACTGGTGGTGTGGGGCCCGCCGGGCGAAACAGACTTATCGCCCTACGGGTCCCACCAGATTTCACAGCGACTGCGTGCTGAACTACCCGAATAATTACTGGGCAGGAATTCGCCTGTGCAATTCCTTCACGATGGCCTCATGCAGGCTCTTGAGCTCATCGTTACTTAGCGTTGAGGGGTCTAATAGGTCCCCTGATTGCTTACCTTCTTGTTCGGATCCCGAGTTCTGGCCGGCGTCGGAGGAACACCGAAGCTTCTCACCTGCGGCGCTCAATAAGCATGAAGATCCGTCGGCGTTCAGCTGGACACGATAATTTACGTTCTGCTTCTGACCGATACTCGCATGCCACACCCCTTCGCCACCCGGAACGATCTCCATCACTGTCATCCCGGTGGCCCAGTCGCTGAGCGAGGAATAGTCCGCCTTGATCTTGTCTGCGGTCGCCGCATTTGATTGCCGAGGAGTTTTCAGCGTATGCAGTGTGACGTTCGCGTTGCTTCCGGCACTGACCTGCGAGCTGTCCAAGACTGCCACCTGATCGATGGTGCGAGAGGAGGCACGTGAGGTAAAGGGTGAGAAGAAACCGTAGTGCTGTTCACCGTAGCTCAGACTGAAGTTTGAATGGCTGTCCAAATTTGTGTCATCTTCATCCTTAGGCTCATCGGTAATGCCGGTGGACTTCAAGATTCTGGTGGTCCACCAATTTCCGTTGAGTGTCTCCAATGACTTGTTCACGCGCCGCGATTGAGAAATTGAGATGGCGGGACCAGGCAGCTGTCCGGTAGCAACATCCTTTTTGTATTCCAAGGCATCGGTTTTTCCGTCGTAGATCACCACTCCTGCAGGAACATCATAAGGAGCTAGCCAATTGCTGAGCTTGGTGACCGGAACGACGATTTGAGGACTCCCATTATCGCAATATGCCCAGACATCGTCTTTTTTGGCGATGAGCCCACTGTCGATTGAAGCTATAGCCCGCGTCAGGCTATTGCCGAAGATTCCGTCCATCCGTTTATTGGCTTCGGGACTAAAATCGCAACGCTCGCCCTTAGCCTGCCCGGTGAGCGCGAGTTTCTGCACGATGGCCGTCTCATATCCGGGGCGGAAAATCCCACGACGCTCGACAAGTGTCGAGTAGCTATTATCCCCAGCCAAGTAGGTGGTTGCGCTAATGTCGCCCACGGTGCCGGAGCTATTGGACGAAGCTTGGCGTTCAGCGACTAGATAAGGTGCACGCAGTCCGGTCTGCGGAAGCAGCTCTTCTTCGGGCGAAACTTCTTTCACCGAATCGCGCAAGGCAACTTGCGAAGACCAATGCGAGGCGAACGCCACCGGAATGGCCAGCAAGGCAATGACTACTCCGAGCTTCAAAAGCCATTTTTTCGTTCCAAGGCCAATCAAGATAAGCAGAATGCCGACGACGGCTAACGCTAGTTTCAGTCCACCGCCGAAGATGATCCCGGTGAACAACCTCGCCCTGGTCAGCGGGTCCAATAGTGGAAGGGCCAAGATGGCTAGGACAAAAATGCCGAAGATCAGCGACAGTGCGCGTTTCACTGAAAATATTCCTTACGACTGGACAAAAGAAGTGTCTCAGCAATAATTCCACAAGTCACCCTGTAATCAGTAATGCACCAACTCTTTTATAAAAATAGTTCCGCCCGCAACTAAAGGTTGCGGGCGGCTGCAGTTAGAGCTCGGCTAAGTCCACCGACTGATCGGTGAGCCGCTCTTGATCAATGCTCCGACCAAGCAACCCACGCAGGGTGTCGTTCACATCCCAAATATTCACGTTCATCGCCGCGGTGACTTTGCCTTCGCTCAACCAGAAAACAATGAACTCCCCCGTCTCGGTATCGCCGCGAACCACGCTGATATCCTCGGGTGCTGAATAGCCCACGTATTCCATACCCAGATCAAATTGATCGGTAAAGAAATACGGCGCCCAATCATAATTTTGGTCTTGGCCGAGTAGGGTTGCGGCGGCAAGTTTGCCCTGCCGGATCGCGTTATCCCAGTGTTCTACCCGAAGCTGGCGACGCAGGGAGGTATTGAAGGCTTCGGCGATATCCCCAATAGCTA
Source organism: Glutamicibacter sp. BW77 (assembly GCF_002332285.1). Taxonomy (NCBI): domain Bacteria; kingdom Bacillati; phylum Actinomycetota; class Actinomycetes; order Micrococcales; family Micrococcaceae; genus Glutamicibacter; species Glutamicibacter sp. BW77. Next base: position 211,317 of record NZ_NRGT01000057.1, read on the forward strand.
AGATCTTTGGATCAGAACTGCGCAATGAAGCATCAACGATTACCCCACGCTCCGTTTTAAGTCCTGCTTCGTGGGCTAGCTCGATATTAGGTACTGCTCCAATGGCTAGCAACACCACATCGGCGCGACTAGTTCCGGCGCTACTGACCACTTCCAGATGACCATCGGTTTCTTGGATCGAATCAACTCGAGTAGAAGTGCGCACATCTACCCCATTACGTTGATGCAATTCGAGCAGGTGATGTCCGAACCGGTCGCCAAAAACCTTGGCTAGCGGAACCTCGTCCGGGGAATATACGGTGACTCGTGCACCACGCGAACGTGCGCTGGCGGCTACTTCCATACCAATCCAGCCCGAACCGATTACCGCTAGTTGGGTATCTTCGCTCAAGGTTTCGCGTAGTGCCTTAGCTTGTTCCACGGTACGCAACAGGTGGACACCGGGCAGATCATGGCCTTCGAAAGGCTGCTTTCCACCAAGATTCGGGCGGGCTCCGGTGGCCAAAACCAGTTGGTCATAGTCGACGGTGTTGCCATCGCTCAGAGTCACCTGCTGGTTTTCGCGGTCAATTTTTTCGGCCCGTACCCCGAGGTGTAATTGCACGTTGTGTTCTTGGTACCACTGCGCCGGTTTGACCGTAAAGTCCTCGAGCTTGTCGTTGCCTTGCAAGTACCCCTTGGACAGCGGAGGTCTTTCATAAGGAAGTTCTTGTTCCTGGCCGATCAGCGTAATCGCTCCCGTATGCCCTTGCTCGCGCAGTTCATTCACGGTCGTGGCGGCGGCAAGGCCCCCACCAACGATGACTATTGAATCCTGTCCCATTGAACACCCCTTAGCTTCTGTCAGTGGTCAATAGCTCGCCCCTGACAGTGATTAGTGCTGTCACCTCGATCCTCACACCCCGATACCCCTGTTGGCAAGATCAGTCCATCTCAGGTGCCCCAAATGACAAAACCGGCGAACCGCGCGCTCAATGCGCGCAGCTCGCCGGTTGGGCAGGGCCTACCCCTTCGGGGTGTTACTGCTCGTCACCTCGTTTACGGAACGTCTTGGCGCCGTTTTCATCGCGGCGGCCAAAAACTCCCTTGGTACGCGAAACCCGGTAGTCGATGCGGTCATCAACGTAGCGGCGAAGTTCTGGCTGATCCTCCAAGGTGCCCCAGAGCTCGTCGGAGATGTGTTCGGTAACCCGATCCAACCTGACCTTCTGCTCACTGAGCTCTAGCGCGCGGTTTTCGTAGCGCAGCCCCTTAATCGTGGCCACCGCCATCAAAATCAAGATGATACTGAATGGCAATGCCGTGGCCAGAGAGCCAGCCTGAAGTGTCTCGAGACCACCGGCGATCAACAAGGCCGCGGCCAGAACGCCTTCAAGCGCCGCCCACAAAATTCGTGACCAAGTTGGCGGGTTCGGGTGTCCGCCGGAGGCGAGCATATCCACCACCAGCGACCCGGAGTCTGAAGAAGTAATGAAGAAGATCGCGACCAAGATGATTGCCATGACGGACAAGATTGTTCCGAACGGCAGATCCCCCAAAATCTGGAACAAGGATCCTTCGGCGGAGACTGCGCCGTCCTGAACCATGTCGCCGGCTCCAAAGAACTGGCGGAACAGACCTGATCCGCCCATTACGGAGAACCAAAGGAACCCCACAATGGTCGGTACCAGCAGCACTCCGGTGACGAACTGACGCACGGTGCGTCCGCGTGAAATACGGGCGATGAAGATACCGACGAACGGGGCCCAGGCGATCCACCAACCCCAGTAGAAGACCGTCCAGCTGGAGAACCAGGTTTGCGATTCTTCGCCCTGCTGGAATGCTCCTACGTCGAAGGTCATGCTCATTAAGTTAGCTAGGTACACGCCGAAGGACTGGACGAAGTTCTGGAACAAGAACAAAGTTGGGCCCAGCAACAGCACACTAATCATCAGCAAGCCCGCCATGGATAGATTGATATTCGACAGCCACTTGATGCCTGCGCCAAGACCACTGACCACGCTCATGGTGGCCAGGAATGTGATGACCACGATCAATATGACAAGCAGCGTATTATCTACCGAATCCACCAACCCTATGGCTTTCATACCCGAGCTGATCTGTTGCACGCCCAAACCCAGCGAGGTGGCCACACCGAAGACGGTGCCAAAAATGGCCAGTACGTCGATCACGTCGCCGAGCCAGCCCTTGACCCGATCGCCGAGCAACGGTTCCAGTGCCCAACGGATGGAGACCGGACGGCCACGACGGTGGATTGCATAGGCTAAGGCGAGCCCGATGACCGCGTAGATGGCCCAAGGATGCAGTCCCCAGTGAATAAAGGTCTGAGCCATGGCCAGTCCCGCGAGTTCTGATTCGGTGCCTTCCCAACCTGGTTTGGGGTCCACGGTTGCGTACGTCAGCGGTTCCCCTACACCGTAAAACACCAGACCAATGCCCATGCCGGCGGCGAAGAGCATCGCGAACCAGCTGAACAGACCGTATTCGGGCTTCTCACCATCGTTGCCTAAGGTAATCCGTCCTAGTTTGGAGAATCCGATGGCGATCACAAGCGCCACGAAGCCTCCGACGATCAACATGTAGTACCAGCCCAGATTCGTCACAATCCAGTTCTGGACCGCATTGAAGACTGTATCGGCCACGTTAGGAAAGATTATGGCGAAGGCCGCCACGGCGACAATTACGATCAGTGCTGGCCAGAAAACTGCCGGGGCGATCCCACCCTTGCCCAGGCGCACACCTTGTCGGCGGAGCTTAGCCGTAATTTCTGCGTCGGTATCATCCTCCGCAATATGCATGTGCACCGGGATCGGCGCAGTGTGTGGTGAGTCCTCCAGTGGCTCGTCCATGCCCTGCACATCATTCGTTTCGGGAGGTTCAACCTCGTCTATATTCTTTGTCATCCTCATCATTCCCTCGCTACGACTGCTGCACTTATTTCAATACCCTTGCCTGCATCCGATGCAGAAACAAGGGGCTTCTTGGTACTTAGGTCCCATCGACGGCACCAGATTCGCTGAACCGGCAGATACTTTACTTACCGACACACAGGCTCGTATGCATTACATCAGATCTCCATCCTACTGATCCCAAGTGAAAGATGACTTGGCGCTTTGTTAATATTCGGAATCTAGGGCGGCCATCTTCTCACCTTCCACGGTACGCAATTTCAGCGCCGCCCACACACCTTTCGACGAATTTGGACATCAGAATATTGAGCATAAATTTATTCAACTGCTCGAGGTGATCCGCGATATATGGTCCAGCAAGCGGACGCGATTCTCCGGCCCGTGGCAGCTACACGTTGCTGCGAAGGAAGACCGAAAATTTCCAAACTAAAACATGGTGGCAGAGACCTAATGGCCGGTACAGTGCTAAGTACCCACAGCTTCGGCAATGGTTTTTGCGGTAGTTCCTCGGAGCTGGAAGATGACCCGATCTCGAAGGAGTCGACCATGTTCACCCCAGAGGTTCCTTTTCTCCGTTCTGGTGCCATTGCTATCCCCGGCCGTTACGTGCTGGTCTTTGATTCGCCCGAGCACCTCGATTCACCGCCTATGGGAATCCGTACGTTGACCGAAGATGTGCCACAGATCCTCGAATCCCAAGGTTATGGTGTCACCGAATACTTCCCACGTCTTGGTATCGCCGTGGTGAGCAGCGAAAATGATCAGCTTGACGAATTTCAGGCCCGTTGCGCCAGTGAGCGGATGCCAGCGCGGGTGGTTCCGGAGATGATTTACTACGCGTTGACTGACCAGCCGGTAGCACCGTTGCCAACGACTTATGAAGACACCGACAAGTTCACCTGGGGCTTGCAGGCAGTACGCGCAGCCGATTCCAAATACACCGGCGCCGGTATCAAGGTTGCCGTGTTGGACACCGGCTTCGATTTGGCTCACCCAGATTTTGTCGAACGCACGGTGGTCTCTAAGTCTTTTGTTGATGGCGAGGATGCTCAGGACGGGCATGGCCACGGTACCCACTGCATCGGTACCTCTTGTGGCCCGCGCACCGTGGCAGATGGCCGCGGTTATGGTGTGGCCTCGGGTGCAGAAATCTACGCTGGCAAGGTGCTCGGGTCCAATGGGTCCGGTTCCGACGCGACTATTCTGGCAGGAATCGATTGGGCTCTGGAAAACGAATGCCAAGTCATCTCAATGTCTCTTGGCGCCGATGTGCAGCAAGTTCACCCTCCCTATGTGACCGCCGGGCGCCGAGCTTTGGAACTTGGTTCACTGATTATCGCGGCGGCAGGTAATAACGCCCAGCGTTCCCAAGGCAATCCGGGATTCGTCGGGGCCCCGGCAAACAGCCCATATATTATGGCCGTCGGCGCCTTGGACAACACCTTAAACATCGCCGATTTTTCTGCCCGTACCCTGCCCGGTCGTGGTGGCCAGGTCGATACTTCCGGTCCTGGCGTGAACATTTACTCTTCGTGGCCGGGAGCCGAACGCTACAACACCATCAGTGGCACTTCGATGGCTACTCCACATGTGGCAGGCATTGCCGCGTTGCTCGCAGAAGCTACCGGCTTCCGCGCCCGCGAGCTCTGGGCCGAGCTGGTTCAGGAAGGCCGTCGCTTGGAGTTATTCTCCGTGGACGTGGGCTCCGGGCTCACCCAAGCACCTCCACCAGCCACGGACGCAGGAGCCTAACCATGAATCAGGCCTCACCGGATTCGGTATCGCATACCTATATCGTGACGGTCACCGCGACCTACACCGCCCAGATGGAGCAGGTAGTCAGCTCGCTTGAATCCTCAGGACTGCGGGTAAATAAAGTGCTCAATACTTTGGGCCAGGTGATCGGGCACGGCAATGAACAGTTGCGCGGCCAGCTCGAACAAATTGAAGGAGTGCAGTCGGTAGATGAGGATAAAGTTTATCGTCTGCCTTCCCCCAAAGACCCACTACAGTAGGCATTGACCTCAGCATTTCCAGCATGACGCGCACCGGTGGTGCGCGTCGCTGAGTTGCGCTTCAGGGCAAGTCAAGGCCACCTTGCATCTGCATGAAAGTCCTAGACGTGGACGCGGATCGGTGCTGAATTAAGAGCTATGAGACAGTACAACGTTGGCTATTTTGTCGGTTCGCTAGCCACGAAATCCATCAACCGTACGTTGTCCAAGGCCCTGATCAAATTGGCCCCGGAAAACCTGAGCTTCACCGAGATCCCGATTAAGGATCTACCGCTGTACAGCTACGACTACGACGAAGATTTCCCTGCCGTAGGTAAGGAACTCAAAAGCGCCATCGAAGCTTCAGACGGGCTGCTCTTCATTTCCCCAGAATACAATCGCTCCATTCCAGGCGCATTGAAAAATGCTATCGATTGGGCGTCACGTCCATGGGGTACAAATTCGTTCGCCGGTAAACCCAGCGGACTTGTCGGAGCCTCCATGGGAGCCATTGGCACCGCCGTCATGCAGTCCTCAATGCGTAGCGTGCTCAGTTTCTTGGATTCACCTCAGCTGAACTCCCCCGAGGTCTATCTAGCCTTTAATCAAGAGGACTTTGATGTTGAAGGCAATGTACTGAATAAATCCACCTCGGATTTTTTGAAGCACTATATGGGTGAGTATGCCGGGTTCGTAGCCCGCGTGCTTGATGCAAATGCCGAAGGACATATCGGGGATCTCAGTCCACAGCACGGATAAGTAGGTTCACCGCGAACCCATTGGTCAGTCTGCATCGGTAGTACGAGCAACGTGGATCCTTCTCTACCTGCTAGTCAAACCGTGCAGAGTCCAGCTTATCCAACGAACTCTTTTGAAAGATAGCGATCAGTGTTAGATCTGCTGAGCTTCAATCACGAGCTACTGGTGAAACGAGAAAATCCCAACATCACTCGCAAAAGTGATGCCGGGATTTTAATCTGTGGAGGTAAGGGGATTCGAACCCCTGACCTTCTGCATGCCATGCAGACGCGCTACCAACTGCGCCATACCCCCAGATGAAGGTTTGATTCCCGCGATCTTTTGGACCGGTGAACCGAGATATAACTCTACCGGAGCTTGTTGAAGAATTCCAAATCGGATCATAGAGAGGCCAGTCATAGCAACTCTTCCCATAGCTGGTTCCCGGTGGAAGAATGTGCATGGTGGACTTATCGGTCCAACAAACTTCGGCGAAAGGCATTGCCCCAATGACTACTGCTATGACTCCTTACTTGGTATTTGGTGGTGTCGCCCGAGAAGCGATGGAGCATTACCATTCGATTTTTGGTGGCGAATATTCCGCCATGACCTTTCAAGAAGGCATGAATGACGGCAACCCTGCCACCGCCGACCTAATCATGCATTCTTCATTATTCGTCGATCGTGGATTGCACCTGATGGGCTCCGACGCCCCCATTGAAATGAACGTGACCGGCAACGGCACCATCGCACTCAGCAGTGATGCCACCGACCCTGCCGACGAATCAAAACTCACCGGATGGTGGGAGAAGCTCTCGGTTGATTCGCGTATTGATGAACCACTGGCCAAGGCTCCGTGGGGAGATTCCTTTGGGATGCTCACCGACAAGTTTGGAGTGCGCTGGATGTTCAACATCAGTGCGGTGCGAAGCGAAGAAGGCTAACTAGCAGCTCAGGTAATGCGAGGGGCGAGGAT